>NZ_CATKQD010000006.1:0-188987 GCF_949768175.1 Pseudomonas sp. IT-P74
CTGCTCGCGAAGGCAGCGCCTCGATCCCGAGCCAAAACTGTTAAACTCCCGCGCCCAATTCCCTCCTGCAAGGCGCCCAGCATGTCTTCCTTGAATCAGGCGCTGCGCGCCGCCCTCGATCAACGCCAGGACCTGCTCGCCGAACTGCACCAGCAAGGTACCGATTGCTATCGCCTGTTCCACGGCAGCCAGGAAGGCGCCGGTGGCTTGACCATCGACCGCTACGGCCCGCAACTGCTGGTGCAAAGTTTCCACCAGGCACTGGAACGCGAGACACTGCTGCAACTGCACGAAGCAATCAATCAACACTTGGGTTTTGAAACCCTGCTGGTCTACAACGACCGCTCCCGTGGCAATTCGCGCATCGATCGCGAAGACATCGTCTACCGCGCCGACGAAGCCGCCCTGCAAGACCTGGTCGGCCACGAATGGGGCCTGAACTATCGGGTGCGCGGTCGCCATGCCGGACAGGACCCGCTGCTGTTCCTCGACCTGCGCAACACTCGCGGCTGGGTCAAGGACCACAGCAAGAACAAAAGCGTGCTGAACCTGTTCGCCTACACCTGCGGTGTCGGCCTCAGTGCCGCCGCCGGTGGCGCGCGGGAGGTGTGCAACCTGGACTTCGCCGAAGGCAACCTGGCGGTCGGTCGGGAGAACGGCCAACTCAACCCGCAGTTGCCGACCATGGAATTTATCCAGTCCGACTACTTCCCGGCCATTCGCCAACTGGCCGGCCTGCCGATCAGCCAGCGCCGCGGGCAAAAACTGCCGAGCTATCAGCGCCTGGAACAGCGCCAGTACGATCTGGTGCTGCTCGACCCTCCGGCGTGGGCCAAGAGCGCATTCGGCACCGTCGACCTGCTGCGCGACTACCAGAGCCTGCTCAAACCGGCCTTGTTGACCACCGCCGACAATGGCGTACTGATCTGCTGCAACAACCTGGCAAAAGTCAGCATGGATGACTGGCGCGAGCAGGTTTTGCGTTGCGCAGAGAAGGCCGGACGGCCGGTGCGTGAATGGACCGTGATGAAACCGGGCGCCGACTTCCCGTCGATGGATCAGCAACCACCGCTGAAAACCCTGATTCTGCAGCTTTGACCGCTGTGGGAAAAATCTGAAACTTACTGATCAGGCCAATCACTTGGGAACCGGAAACGCGTGCCATACTCCAAGGCACTCCGACCCAGACAGATGAAGCCGCACATGTACAAAGGATTGATTCGCGCCATTGGCGCCTTGTTGACTGCTCTGGCCCTCTACAGCTTGCTGGGTTTTCTGATTTTACCGGGTGTCGCGTTACGCGTTGCCAACCAGCAACTGGCTAACTACGCCACCACACCCGCGACCATCCAGCGGATCGAATTCAATCCGTTCAGCCTTGAACTGACCCTTTGGGGCTTGAACATCGGCGAGCCCGGCAAAGAGCAGGTCGGTTTCGAACGCCTGTATGCCAATCTGCAACTCGACAGCCTGTGGACCAGGGCGGTGCACCTGTCCAATGTCGAACTGGACAAGCCCAAGACCGAAATCCTGTTCAGCAAGGATGGCAAACTCAATCTGCTCGGGCTGTTCAAACTGCCAGCGAGCGAGCCCACACCCGCCGACCCGGATGCCAAGCCGTTTCCGCTGCGCATCGAGCGGATCAAACTGGCGGGCGGCGCCGTGCACTTTGAAGATGCCCGGCCCAGCGAGCCCATCGAGTTTCTCTACGACACACTCGATTTCGAGTTGAAGAACCTCAGCACCCTGCCCGATGACAGCGCCGACATGACCCTGGTGGCCGTCGGCCCCAATGGCGGACAAATCGACTGGACCGGCAACTTCAGCCTGATCCCGATCGCCTCCGAAGGAAAGCTGAAAATCACTGATGGCAAGATGAAAGCCTTTTGGCCCTATGTGCGCGACGCCGTGCCACTGGACCTCGAAAACGGCGTCATGAGCATCAGTACCGACTACAAATTCAGCCTGGCCAAGGAAACCGAGCTGTTGCTGAGCAATGTAGCGGTCAACATTGCACCCTTCGCGATCAAGGCCCCGGATGGCCGGCCGCTGGTGAAGCTCGAGCGCCTGGACGTCAGCGAAACCACCGTGGACCTGGCCAAACAGCAAGTGGTGGTCGGCAAGATCCGCAGCCACAAACTGGAAACCTGGGCCGCGCTGGAATCGGACGGCCAACTCGACTGGCAGAAACTGTTCGCCAGCCAACCGTCAAAAACCACCGCCAAAGCCAAGGCAGATGCCGAACCGGCCCGCACTCCGGCGGCGGCAGACTCACCGAAGCCCGAACCGGCCGCCCCAGGCAAACCCTGGCAGGTGCTGCTCAAGGACGTACAGTTGCGCGATTACCAGGTGCATCTGGCTGACCGAAAGGCACAGCCTCCCGTCGCCCTGGATCTGGCTCCGCTGAACCTCGACCTGCAAAACTTCGACAGCCTCAACGGTTCTCCCTTTACCCTCAAGCTCGATACCGGCGTGGGCAAGCAAGGCAAGATCATGGCCGACGGCGAGGTCAACCTGGCCTCGGTCAGCGCCAGGCTGAAGGTACAGACCAGGGACATCGACCTGCGGGTTGCCCAGTCCTACATCACGCCATTCATTCGCCTGGAATTGCGCAGCGGCATGCTCGGCAGCGATCTGGCGGTCGACCTGAAAAGCACCGAGCCCCTGGCGTTCAACGTCACCGGCCGCGCCCAGGTCGATCAGTTGCATACCCTGGACACCCTGAAAACCCGCGACTTCCTCAAGTGGCAACAGGTCGTGGTCGAAGGTCTGAACTATCAGCATGGGGACAGCCTGTCGATCGACAAGATCAACCTGTTCCAGCCCTACGCGCGCTTCATGATCAACGATGATCGCACCACCAACATCGATGACCTGCTGATTCCCCAACCGGCGGACTCCGGGGCAAAACCGGCGGTAAGCAAATCCGCCGGCAACGAGAAACCGCTGGGCATCCACATCGGTGGCATTTTCATCAATGACGGTTCGGCCAACTTCGCCGACTTCAGCCTGACGCCGAACTTCGCCACCGCCATCCAGCAACTCAACGGGCAGATCGGCACCATCGACAGCCGTCAGCAGAAACCGGCCGGTGTCGACGTCAAGGGCAAGGTCGATCGCTACGCACCGGTGACCATCAAGGGCTCGGTCAATCCGTTCGACCCGATGGCCAGCCTCGACATCGCCACCAGCTTCAAACGTGTGGAACTGACCACGTTGACGCCCTATTCCGGCAAGTTCGCCGGCTACCGTATCCGCAAGGGCCGGCTCAATCTCGACTTGCACTACCAGATCACCAAGGGTCAGCTCAAAGCCGAAAACAAAGTGGTGGTGGAACAACTGCAACTGGGTGAAAAAGTCGACAGCCCGGATGCCGTGAGCCTGCCGCTGAAACTGGCCATTGCCTTGCTCAAGGACGTCGACGGCAAGATCTCCATCGAACTGCCGGTCACCGGCGACCTGAACAACCCTCAGTTCAGCGTCATGCCGATTATCTGGCAGACCCTGCGTAACCTGGTCGTCAAAGCCGCGGCAGCACCGTTCAAACTCATTGGCGGGTTGGTCAACGGTGGTGGTTCGGAAGACCTGGGCAGCGTTTCATTCGCTGCGGGCTCCAGCGACCTGAGCAAGGACGCCGAAGGTGCCTTGGACAAACTGTCCAAGGCGCTCAAGGAACGCCCGGCCCTGCGCCTGGAAATCGAAGGCACCGCCGCCCAGAGCAGCGATGGCCCGCTGATCGCCGAACAACGCCTGGAACGTGAATACCAATACAACTACTACAAAATGCTCCAGCGCCGCGGTGACAAGGTCCCGGCCCAGGCTTCGTTACTGGAAGTGCCTGACGACGAAAAAGGCCCCCTGCTTGAAGGTATCTACCGCACTCGCCTGAAAACCCAGCCCCCTGCCGAATGGAAGGATCTGGGCAAGGAAGAACGCACAGCGAAAATGCGCGCCGAGGTGATCAAGTTCTGGAGCACCAGCGACGTGCTGTTGCGTCAACTGGGCCAGGAACGCGCCAGCAGTATCAAGGATTACCTGGTCGACAAGGCCCAACTGGAAGATGACCGGGTGTACTTCATCGACGCCAATCTGGGCGAGGCGCAAAGTGATGGCCGCGTGGTAACACAGATGCATCTGGATGCCGAGTGATGAATCGCCGGCTGGAGTCTGCTCGCGATGGCGACAAAACAGTCGACATCGATGTCGCCTGAAAGGCTGTCATCGTCGGAACGCCGCCCGGAGCAGGCTCACTCCTGCAAATTGATTTTCAGCGCTACACATAGAACAGGCCCCGGCAAAAATGCACGGGGCCTGTGACGGCCACATCCTTATGGCCCTTCGCATGAACACTCAGGTGGCAACAGACGTAAGACTCGGCCCGTCTGTCGCGCCTTCTCCCGGTCCAGGCGAGAAGTCTTGCCTTACTCGGCTTTGAGGCCGTCAGCGGAGACCGCCTTGACCCCTTTGATTTTCTTGGTGATGGCCACAGCCATCTCTTTTTGCGAATCGGTCACAGCGGTGGTCGACGACAGCGATACCACGCCTTTGTTTGTTTCAACCTTGATGTCGCTACCTGGAATGCCCTTTTCGGTCATCAGGTCAGCTTTGACTTTGGTGGTGATCCAGGTATCGGAAGTAGCTTCTTTCGCTTCGGTCATTTCACCGGCAGCCAGCACCATTGGCGACTGGGTTGCCTGGGTGGTTTGAGCAAACGCAACGTTGGCCATGGTCAGGGTCAGCGCGGTAGCAGCAGCGGCAGTGATAGCGAACTTCTTCATACGAGTAACTCCTGTTTTTCGGAAAGTTACCTGGAATATTGCGAACGCTGTGCCAACTCTGAAACAGAGAGTAAATACATATTAATCAACAAGTTAGAAAATCAGCCAATTTTCGGAATCATGCAAAATGCACGAGAAGCACAATCACTGCATGCAAGTTGCGGGTTTGTGGAAAGTTCCTAAGATGCTGAATTTCCGAGCTTTATCTGCGGCATTTGACGACAGGTCGACAAACAGGAAAATCCCCGCAAAAGCGGGGACTTGATTCAGCAATTCATGCCGCAGAACCGGTACACCCTTTAGGCAAGTAGTCCTGGGAAACGCTGCTCTTACATGACCAGCCTTTGTCTTCGTCCCGTGTCAGGGTGACGGTTTTGCCCTGGACCACCCCAGGGGCATTGTGCAACGTACAAACGATTGATCCCCCTCCCGCCTGCGTTGTGCCCGTCACAGACAGGGCGCAATGGTTGGTCGATGTCTCGCCGGCGGGCGCCACGTTGGCAATTGTCGGGGTTTCCCCCTGGCTGATCACATCCTCGAACGGCACCTTCATTGCAGTCAGCTCGGCCATCGCCGCCGTGACCTTGGCCCGCGCCTGGTACTTGGAATACATCGGCAGACCCAGTGTTGCCAGGATCCCGATGATCGCCACTACGACGAGCAACTCGATCAGGGTAAAACCTTTCTGATTGTTCATGTACAAGCTCCATGCATGAGTCGAAGGCTCATGACCTGCCCCATGGCAGCACAGCCTGTGCCAAGGCCAGAAGCCCCTGTTGGCAGGGGATATGGTGACAGCAAAGCCCTCACCTACTACCTGGATCAGCACTATCTGACGTTTTTTGTCACCTCACCCTTCCGGGTTTGGCCCCGTCCCCTGACTAGGCTATAAGAGCAATTCAATCGGAATACCCAGGACTGAACATGGCGGTCAAGGCAGCGAAAATCAGCGTGTATGCATGGGAAGGCATCGACCGCAAAGGCACAAAAGTGACCGGCGAACTCAGCGCTCAAAACCCGGCGCTGATCAAGGCGAAGCTGCGCAAGCAAGGCATCACTCCCGGCAAAGTCCGCAAAAAAAACCCTTCGGTTTTCAACATGGGCAAGCGCATCAAGGCCCAGGACATTGCCCTGTTCACCCGGCAAATAGCGACGATGATGAAGGCTGGCGTGCCGTTGTTGCAGTCCTTCGACATCATCGGCGAAGGCTTCGACAATCCGGCCATGCGCAAACTGGTGGACGAACTGAAACAGGAAGTTGCAGCAGGCAGCAGCTTCGCCGCCGCCCTGCGCAAGAAGCCCCGGTATTTCGATGAGCTGTATTGCAACCTGGTGGATGCCGGCGAACAGGCCGGTGCCCTCGACACCCTTTTGGAGCGGGTCGCGACCTACAAGGAAAAGAGCGAAAGCCTCAAGGCCAGGATCAGGAAAGCCATGACCTACCCGCTGGTGGTGGTGTTCGTCGCTGCGATTGTCACCGGGATTCTGCTGGTCAATGTCGTGCCGCAGTTCGAATCGGTGTTCAAAGGCTTTGGTGCCGAACTGCCGGCCTTCACCGTGATGGTCATTGGCCTGTCGCAATTCATGCAGGCCTGGTGGTGGGTGGTCCTTGGCGCGCTGATCACAACGGCCTTCGGCGTGCGCCACGCCCTCAGGACATCCCCGGCCTTCCGCGACCGGATGGACACCTGGCTGCTGAAACTGCCGCTGGTGGGCACCCTGATGCACAAGTCCGCCGTGGCCCGGTTCGCCCGTACACTGTCGACCACTTTCGCTGCCGGCGTGCCGCTGGTGGAGGCCCTGGAATCAGTGGCCGGTGCGACCGGCAATAGCGTGTTCAAGCGCGCGGTATTACGCATCCGGCAGGACATCTCGACCGGCATGCAATTGCATTTCGCCATGCGCACCTGCGGCGTCTTTCCGAACATGGCGATACAAATGACCGCCATCGGCGAAGAGTCCGGCACCCTGGACGCTATGCTCGATAAAGTCGCGGGGTTCTACGAAGACAACGTCGATAACATGGTCGATAACCTCACCAGCCTGATGGAACCGTTCATCATGGTGGTGCTGGGTGTTATCGTCGGTGGACTGGTAGTTGCCATGTACCTGCCCATCTTCCAACTTGGCTCAGCGATCTGACATGCCCTTGAATGAAATCCTGATTCACTCTGCGCTGGCCTTTGTCCTTCTCGCAGGCATCACTGGCCTGCTGGTCGGCAGTTTCCTCAATGTCGTGATCTGGCGCCTGCCGAAAATGCTCGAACGCGACTGGCGTGAGCAGGCCCATGACATCCTCGGGCTGCCTGGCGAAACACCGCTGCCGACCTACAACCTGTTGCTGCCCCACTCCCAGTGCCCGCACTGCGGTCACCGAATCCGCGCCTGGGAAAACATCCCGCTGCTCAGCTACGTTTTTTTGCGCGGCCGCTGTTCAGCCTGTGCGGCAGCGATCAGCCCGCGCTATCCGTTGACCGAACTGGCCTGCGGGCTGTTGTCGGCGTTTGTTGCCTGGCACTTCGGCTTCGGTTGGCCGGCCGGCCTGATGCTGATCCTGAGCTGGGGGTTGCTGGCGATGAGCCTGATCGACGCCGAACATCAGATTTTGCCCGATGTACTGGTGCTGCCGCTGATATGGCTGGGGTTGATCGTCAACAGTTTCGGCCTGTTCGTGTCGTTGCACGACGCGCTTTGGGGAGCGATCGCCGGCTACGGCCTGCTGTGGTCGGCGTTCTGGCTGTTCAAGTTGATCACCGGCAAGGAGGGCATGGGCTACGGTGATTTCAAGCTGCTGGCGATGCTGGGCGCTTGGGGTGGCTGGCAGATTTTACCGCTGACCATCCTGCTGTCCTCGCTGGCGGGTGCCATTATCGGGCTGATCCTGCTGCGCTGGCGCAATGCAAAAACCTCGACGCCAATCCCTTTCGGCCCCTATCTGGCCATTGCCGGCTGGATTGCGTTGCTCTGGGGTGGTCAAATAACCGACCTCTATTGGCAGCTTGTCGGTTTGAAATGAATAGCCCTGTGGAAAAACCCTGGATTCTCGGCCTGACCGGCGGCATTGGCAGCGGCAAAAGTGCGGCCGCCCAACACTTCATCGACCTGGGTGTGCATGTGGTCGACGCCGATCATGCCGCTCGCTGGGTAGTGGAACCCGGTCGCCCGGCACTGGCACAAATCGCCGAACACTTCGGCCCTGGCGTGTTGCAGGCCGACGGGCAACTGGACCGTGCCGCGCTACGCAAATTGATCTTCGAGGTGCCTGAAGAACGCCGCTGGCTGGAGGCCCTCTTGCATCCGCTGATCGGCGAGGAGATCGCTCACCACCTGGCGCTGGCAAAATCGCCTTATGCGATTCTGGTTTCGCCGCTGCTGATCGAGTCCGGGCAATACGCCATGACCCAACGGGTATTGGTGATCGATGCCCCCGAACAATTGCAGATCGAACGTACCCTGCAACGTGACCAGACCAGCGAGCAGCAAGTCCAGGCGATCCTCAAGGCTCAGTCCAGCCGCCAGGATCGCGTGAGCCATGCCGACGACGTCGTGGTCAATGACCGCGACCTTGCCTGGCTGCATAGCGAGGTTGAACGCCTGCATCACTTTTATCTTTCTTTGCGTGGAGGCCAGTCATGAGCCAACCAACAACCGTCGAATGCCCAACCTGTGGCGCCCCTGTGGAATGGACCGCCGAGAGCAAATTCCGGCCATTCTGCTCCGACCGCTGCAAACTGATCGACCTGGGTGCCTGGGCGTCCGAAGAGCACAAGATTCCAGTGGCTCCCGATGCCGAGGACGAAATGTTCAGCGGTGACTTCGACCCGCGTCACTGATCCATCGAATGGGCGATTCCAGGTCTTGATGCGGATCAGGACTTGGGATCGTCGTCCTTCCAGGGAGCCGAGAGATAGCGGGTGCGGTTGAACGTCTCAAGCCACTCCGGACAAAACACCACCAGCGCACTGACGATCATGCCGTTGATAAACGCTTCGGGAAAAATGATCAGCCACAGATATCCGACAAAATCTTCCAGCCAGTACGGCATCTCGAAACGCTCGTCGAACCATAGCAACCATAGCGCCAGCAGCAGACACAGCAACGCCGACAGCGCGGCGGCAAAGAATCCGGAAACGAAGATATACACAAAGGGATTTCGTGGCTGCGCCCGCTCCACCAGGATCGCGCAGCACTCGGTGACCAGCACCGGCAGCGCAATCAACAGCGCGCCATTGACCCCGACAGCCGCCAGGTCCTGTCGGTCGAGTAACACCAGCCCCGTTTGCGCAACCAACCCGCCGACCAGCGCCAGCGGCCAGTCCAGCAGTAGCGTCACCGCTGTCATGCCGATGAAGTGGTAAGACACGCCGGTATCAAAGTCGCGCCGCACCAGCCACAACAGAAACAGCGCAAACACCGTTCCAAACAGCAGATGCTGACGACGGCTGTCGGTGAACAGTTCAACCCACGGCGCGCGACAGATCGCCCAGATCAACACCGGCACATAGATCAGCCAGCCGACCGCAAGGGTTTGCGATGACAGCAACTCGGCACCGATCATGGCTACGCGCGCCTCCCAGGCGAAGAACAACAGGCACTCAGTCTACACCGCCGCTCTCCCGCCCTTCGACTTCAGGCCCAATGCCGCGGATCGTTCACCACTGCATCATGCTCGGCGAATAGTTTCGGTAGCTCAGACTTGAGAAAGTCCACCCAGGTGCGGACCTTGGCATCGAGAAAGCGTCGCGAAGGATACAGCGCGTACACATTGCGTTCGCGCAGACGCCATGCCGGTAACACGCGTAGCAAAGTGCCGTCGCTCAAGGGCCGCATCGCGGTGTAGAACGGCAGCAGGCTGATACCCATGCCCGCCTCCGAAGCCTTGACCATCGACTCGGCAACATTGCACTGAAAGGTCTTGGCCGGGCTGACGGCGTGCTTGCCGTGCTCGTCCTGGAAAAGCCATTGATCGCTGTACAGCGGGTCGAGCATGCGCAGGCATTGATGATCGTTCAGCGCCAGCGGCTGCTGCGGCACACCCCGGCGTTGCAGGTAAGCCGGGGAGGCACAGGGCACGCTGTAGATCTGCCCGACGGCCTGCGCAACCATTTGCGAGTCGGCCAGTTCAGGAGCGATCGAAATCACCACATCGTGCCCCTCCTCCAGCGGGTCTGGATTGCGTTGCGACAAGGTCAGTTCGAACACCACATCGGGATAAAGCTCGCTGTAGCGGGCGATCAACGGCGTGAGCAGCACACCCAGGCCGTTCATGCTGTGCACCCGCAGGCGTCCGGCCGGATTGGTATGAGCGCCACGGGCCTCGGCCGTCGCCTCATCCATGGCATCGACGATTTGCCGGCTGCGCAGCAGGAAGCGCTCGCCAGCGTCGGTCAGGCTCAAGCGCCGCGTGGTGCGTTGCAGCAGACGCGCCTGTACATGCTCCTCCAGATCCGCCACCAATCGGGATACCTGCGCGGTCGACAGATCCAGCGCATCGGCAGCCCCGGTGAAACTGGCGCAGTCCACCACCCGGATGAACACACGCAAGTTGTTAAGCACATCCATAAGCCCCCCTCGGGCGATGACTGTTACGTTTTATGTAAGGCTGCATCCGCCGTTCGCCCCTTTATCCGTCGGTGGCAAAGACTAAAATTCAGACATCAGAACCGACACGGAGCACGCCAACATGAAAACGTTGATCAGCCTCTTGCTGACCGTCATCGCCACCTCGGCCATGGCCGCCGACAACGAACCCCTCGCGGTCCTGTATAACCCGGCGCAGCCACTGGACATCGCCAGCGTGGTTTCTGTGTCGGACACCGCGACCGCATGCGGGGTTGTACCGGCGACCATGGAGTATGTCGATCATCAGGGCCAGACCCACCGTGTGACCTACAACGTCATCGGTGATTGCACCAACAACCTGTGATCAATGGCTCACAACAAGGTCCACGTGTAGCTGAGGATCAAGCGGTTCTCGTCGATATCACTTCGGTAATTGGAACGCGCCATCGCGTTGCGCACACGGATGCCAAGGCCTTTGAGGCTGCCGCTCTGCAATACATAGCCGATATCCAGGTCACGCTCGCGGTCCTTGCCTTCATAGCCCTTGCCGGTATCGACGTTATTGCCGCTGATGTAGCGCACGGTGCTGGTCAGCCCCGGTACGCCGAGCGCCGCGAAGTCGTAGTCGTAGCGCGCCTGCCAGGAACGCTCATCGGTGAAGGCGAACTCGTAGGTCGGCACTTCGTTGCCCAGTGGTGAGATGTTGGCAAACACCCGTGGGAACGCACTGTCTCCGAACATGCCCTGATAGCCGACGTAAAACGTATGGCCGCCACGCTTGGCCGACAGCAACGAGAAGAACGCCTGGTTGTCGATGTTGCCCAGCAGTTTTTTGCCGTCTTCGCGCGAATCGTAGTAACCGAGGTTGGCGCCGAGGATCCAGTCACCCATCGGCTCACTGTGCTTCAAACCCAGAAAACGCTGGTTGTAGATATCTTCCAGTTGCCCGTACCAGGCGCTGACCGAGCTGCGCTTGTCGTTGAAGACATAATCGGCGCCGGCAAAATTGAAACCGTCACTGCTGACCTGGCGCTGCGGCACGTGCCCCAGCATCGCTTGCATCTTTTCGTCGCCAGCCTCGTTGCGCAGGCTGGTTGAACTCAAGTGACCACCCTGCAGCGTCAGGCCGTTGATCTCGTTGGAGGTGATGCTTGCGCCCTGATAACTCGGTGGCAGCAGGCGAATATCGCTGAAGGCCAACACCGGCAGATTGGGTTGCAGCTCACCGACTTTCAGCTCGGTTTTTGAGTAGCGCATCTTCAACGCGCCTTCCAGACGGCTGTAGTTGTCCGCCGCGCGGCCGTCGCTCTGCACCGGCAGCAAACCGGTATTGGTCCGGTCCGGGGCGCTGTCGAGCTTGAGGCCGAGCAAGCCGATGACGTCCACCCCAAACCCGACGGTGCCCTGGGTGTAACCGGACTTCACGTTGAGAATGAAACCCTGGGCCCACTCTTCAGCCTTCGATTGCTGATTGGCGCCGACGATGTCGGAATAGTCGCGGCTGAAGTAGTAATTGCGCGCCTGCAACGTCGCGGTGGTGTCTTCGACAAAGCCTTTTTCAGCGGCCATCGCGCCTGTGGAGAAACTCGAGACGACAGCCAGGGACAACGCCGAACCGGTGGTTGGGAGAATCTGTTTCATCGTTTTTCTCTTATTGTTATTGATCGACGGGTTGAAGGACTTCAGTTGCAGTGGATTTTCGACGGGGAACGGAACGACGGGCGCTCAACAGCACATGGGTGACCATGCCGAAAATCAGCCCCCAGAACGCCGCGGACAAACCGAACAACGACATGCCCGAAGCCGTGACCAGAAAGGTCACCAGCGCGGCTTCACGATCGCTCGGCACCGCCATCGCGCCCGTTAACGCGCCGGCAATGGCGGCGAACAGGGCCAGCCCGGCCAGCGCCGCGATCAGCTCTTTGGGGAACGCTGAAAACAGCGAGACCAGCGTGGCGCCGAAGATCCCCAGCAGCAGGTAACACAGCCCGCCGACGACCCCGGCCACGTAGCGTTTGCGAGGATCTTCGTGGGCTTCGCGGCCGGTGCAGATCGCTGCGGTGATCGCCGCCAGATTCAGTCCATGGCAACCAAACGGCGCCAGCAATGCCGTGCCCAGCGCGCTGCTGGCGATGATCGGGCTCGCCGGCGTTGGATATCCACTGGCGCGCAGCACCGCCATGCCGGGCACGGACTGACCGGTCAACGCCACCATCACCAGCGGCAAGGCGATGTTCAGGATCGCGCCCAGGCTGAACTCGGGCGTGATCCACACCGGCGTGGCCAGGCCGATCACCAGCGCTTCACGGTGCAAATCACCGGTGAACGCGGCAATCGAACAGCCCACCAGCAGCACCATCATCACTGCATAACGCGGCATCACCCGCTTGCAGATCAGGTACGTGGCAAACATCGCCAGGACCAGCAACGGCTTGCGCTGCATCGACACGAACAACCCGGTGCCGAAACTGAACAGGATGCCCGCCAGCATTGCCGCCGCGATGGCTGCCGGCAGTTTGCTGATGATCCGGTCAAACGCCCCCGAGATCCCGACCACGAAAATAATCAGGCTGCTGACCAGGTAAGCGCCCACCGCCTCTGCCATGGAAATCTCCGGCAACAGCGCCACCAGCAGCGCCGAGCCCGGCGCCGACCAGGCGATGATCACCGGAACTCGGTAGCGCAGGCTCAAACCGATCCCGAGCACGGCGCTGCCAATGGAGATCGCCCAGATCCAGGACGACAACACTTCCCGCGAAAGCTGTGCCGCTTCTGCCGCCTGAAAGATGATCACCAACGGCCCGGCGTAAGAAATCACCGTGGCAATGAATCCAGCCACGGCGGCCGACAATGAGAAGTCCTGGAAAAACGCTTTCATGATTCAGGCACCGGTCGCTGACAACACGGGGTTGACGCCAGCAGCGCTGCGTCGGCTGCTGATGGCGAACACGGTCATGGCCAGGGCCGCTACCGCGCCGGGCAAGGCAAACGCCATGAAGTTCAGTTGCAGGGGCAGGCTGATCCCGAGCAAGGCACCGCCCAGCAGCGGACCGACGATGGCCCCGTTGCGCCCGATGCCCGACGCCCAGCCCAGACCGGTAGAACGAATCGTCATGGAGTAAAACTGCGCGGCGCAGGCGTACAAAAGAATCTGCGAGCCAATGGTGGTGGCACCCGCAATCGCGATCAGCAGGTACAACACCGGCATCGGGCTGTTGAAGCCCAACAGGGTGATCGACACCGCCGCCATGGCGAAAAACACTGCCAGCACTCTCGGCAGATTGAGTTTGTCACCCAACACCCCGCCACCGACCGCACCGAAGATCGCCCCGAAGTTCAACACCAGCAGGAACGACAGGCTCGAACCCAGGCTGTAACCAGCGTTGGCCATCAGTTTCGGCAGCCAGGAACTCAGCGCGTACACCATCAACAGACAGCAGAAAAACGCCAGCCACAACATCAGCGTGCGCAGCGCACGGCCTTCACGGAACAACTGCAACACCGGGGTGCCCGTACCTTTCACTTCGGCCATGTGCAATTGATCGGACGTTTGCGCGACGTAGGCCGGATCGATGCGTTCAAGAATGTTGCGCGCCTCTTCATTACGCCCCTGACGCAACATGAAGCCCACCGATTCAGGCAGGAAATACATGATCAGCGGCAACAGCAGCAATGGCAGGATCGCCACGTAAAACACCGACTGCCAGCCGAAACTCGGGATCAGCACGATGCCCAGCCCAGCAGACAGCATGCCGCCCACCGAGTAACCGCTGAACATGATCGCGACCAGCGTGCTGCGGATTTTTTTCGGTGCGTACTCGTTCATCAGTGCCACGACGTTAGGCATCACGCCGCCAATGCCGAGCCCGGCAATGAAGCGACAGAGGCCGAACTCGGTGGGGTTGCGGGCAAAACCGTTGAGCACGGTGAAGCCGCTGAAGAGCATCACGCAGATCGTGATGGCTTTCTTGCGGCCGATCCTGTCCGACAACGGACCGAAGAACAGCGCGCCGAACATCATGCCGAACAGTGCATAACTGCCCAGTGCACCGGCTTGCAGAGGACTGAGCCCCCACTCTTTCATCAGCATCGGCAAGACCACGCCGTAGATCACCAGATCGTAACCGTCGAAGATGATGATCAGGGCACACCAGAACAGCACCATCCAGTGAAAGCGGTTGAAACGAGCGTTGTCGATAACCTCATGTACGTCGATCTTGCGCATGGCATATATCTCTTGTTGTTGTTTTTTTAGAGCGTCGGTAACACGGCTTACGTCCGTACAGCCGAGGGTAGAGCTGCCCGATACGTGGCAATAGCCAGTGAGCGCAGATCACTATCCGTTTTGTGCAGAGCCCTGGAACGGGCGTGGGAACGGGAGGCGATGGGCCTCGCCGATAAATTGTCTTCTTTGCGAACACATTTGAACGCTAAGCTTGGGCCTATGGATGACTCAGATTATTTACGCCTGCTGACCATCGCGGCCGAGCAAGCCAACGCATTCCTGTCCAATGCCCGCAAATGGGAGCGTGAGCGTTGGGTGTGCCAGCGCCTGCTGCAAGGCTTGAACATTCCCTATCGCGCCGACGAGTTCGCCCCCGCCGGGGAGCCGCCGGATGTGTTGTTTCGCGATGCCAGTTTCGAGGTGTTCTTCGTGCTCGACGAGGGTCGGCGCCTCAACGATGAATGGCGCGATGAACTGCAACGTCGGCGCAGCGCGTTTTCCCTGAGCCAACTGGTACGCCGCGAGGCCAAGCCACGGCGCATCCCCGCCAACGAGTTCTTGCTGCGATTGGCGCCGACTTTGCGCAAAAAAGCGCACAACTACAAAGAACGCGGTATGGATCTGGGTGAGCTGGACATCATTGCCTTCGCCAGCCTCAAACGCGAAGTGCTGGACCTCAACAGCCATTTCCCGCCACCGACCGAATACCTGCGCCAGGGCTGGCGCTCGCTGTCGCTGGTCGGGCCGACCTTCGCCCGTGTACTGTTCGCTCACCCGGATGCTCCGGACTTCTTGCGCAGCAACCTGGGGCGCAGCATTGTTTTTGATGTCGGGATCAGTCTGTGAGACTCGAGCCTTTCTCCGCTCAGCAGCTAAGCTCCGTTCACAGCTGAATAATTTCCCTGTAGCTTCCAGACATTCAGCAACGTCTACTCCTGACGAGGCCCGATATGACCAGCCGCCTGAACCCCGACGACCAAAAGCATGTCGAAGAGTACCTGCAGTTGTCCCAGCATCAAGTCGAGCGCCGGCCTTTTCGGCCGTGGATGCTCCTTGTGCTGGTATTGGCAGTGACCATTGGTCTGGGCCTGCTGAGCCGACTTATCAGTTATCTGACGCTATGAGCTGCCTTGCGCTCGCTTGGGTAACCGTACCGATTTCTTTTAGCCTTGCGAGTTATCCCCATGTCCCATCGTATTGTCATTGTCGGCGGCGGCGCCGGCGGTCTGGAGTTGGCTACCCGTCTGGGTAAGACTCTGGGCAAGCGCGGCACAGCCAGTGTGATGCTGGTCGACGCGAACCTGACCCACATCTGGAAACCGTTGTTGCACGAAGTGGCGGCCGGTTCCCTGAACTCTTCCGAAGACGAACTCAACTATGTCGCCCAGGCCAAATGGAACCACTTCGAGTTCCAGCTGGGACGCATGAGCGGTCTCGATCGTGCGAGCAAGAAAATCCAGCTGGCCGCCACCTATGACGAAGCCGGTCTGGAGCTGGTGCCGGCCCGTGAAGTGCCTTACGACTCGCTGGTGATCTCCGTCGGCAGTACCACCAACGATTTCGGCACCCAGGGCGCGGCGCAACACTGCCTGTTCCTCGACACCCGCAAACAGGCCGAGCGTTTCCACCAGCAATTGCTCAATCACTATTTGCGCGCTCACGCCGGTCAGACCGACACGATCGAGCAAATCAGCGTAGCCATCGTCGGCGCCGGTGCCACCGGGGTCGAACTGGCCGCCGAACTGCACAACGCCGCCCACGAATTGGCAGCCTATGGCCTGGACCGGATCAAACCGGAAAACATGCACATCACCCTGATCGAAGCCGGTCCACGGGTGCTGCCGGCGCTGCCGGAGCGGATTGGCGGGCCTGTGCATAAAACCCTGGAGAAACTCGGGGTCAACGTGATGACCAATGCAGCGGTCAGCGAAGTGACCGCCGACAGCCTGATTACCGCGGACGGTAACGTGATCAACGCCAGCCTGAAAGTCTGGGCCGCAGGGATTCGTGCACCGGGTTTCCTCAAGGACATCGATGGCCTGGAAACCAACCGCATCAATCAGCTGCAAGTGCTGCCGACCCTGCAAACCACCCGCGACGAGAACATCTTCGCGTTCGGTGACTGCGCCGCCTGCCCGCAACCGGGCAGCGACCGCAACGTGCCGCCACGCGCCCAGGCCGCTCACCAACAGGCTTCGTTGCTGGCCAAATCACTGAAACTGCGCATCGAAGGCAAGGCCCTGCCAGAGTACAAGTACACCGACTACGGCTCGCTGATCTCGCTGTCGCGTTTTTCGGCTGTGGGTAACTTGATGGGCAACCTCACCGGCAGCGTGATGCTCGAAGGCTGGCTCGCGCGGATGTTCTACGTGTCGCTGTACCGCATGCACCAGATGGCGCTGTACGGGCCGTTCCGCACGGCGATGCTGATGCTGGGCAGCAAGATCGGACGTGGTACCGAGCCACGGCTCAAGTTGCACTAACACCTGTAGGAGCGAGCTTGCTCGCGAAGAACCTGAGAGCGCCGCGTTAAACCAGAAACGCTGCGTTTTCGTTAACGATCTTCGCGAGCAAGCTCGCTCCTACAATTGATCCGCGGCAAGCAATTAACAGACAAAAAAAATCCCCGTATCTTTCGATACGAGGATTTTTAATATGGTCGGGGTAAGGGGATTCGAACTCCTGACATCCTGCTCCCAAAGCAGGCGCGCTACCGGACTGCGCTATACCCCGGTAAAAAAAGGCACCCTTGAAGGCGCCTTCCTCGATCAGCGCTTTTGGCCTCTGATCTTAAGATTCGATTCCAGCGCTAACTGGTTTCAAAAATGGTGGGTCGTGTGGGATTCGAACCTACGACCAATTGGTTAAAAGCCAACTGCTCTACCAACTGAGCTAACGACCCAAAAATGGTCGGGGTAAGGGGATTCGAACTCCTGACATCCTGCTCCCAAAGCAGGCGCGCTACCGGACTGCGCTATACCCCGGTTTGAAATTGGCTCCGTGACCAGGACTCGAACCTGGGACCCAATGATTAACAGTCATTTGCTCTACCGACTGAGCTATCACGGAACTACACATTTCAATTTACAACTTTGAAGCTTTACTGCGTTCTCTTCAACCCGTTCGCATCGCTGCGTTCGTGTGTCTGAGGCGCGCTATTCTACAATCTTCAGCACCTCTGTCAACCCCCTAAATTGCTTTCAAGTTAATGATTTGCAACTTATTTTGGATTCCTGCTTGGGGAGCGGAAACCCTGGTGGGTGACTGACTGCGGGGCGCACTTTACAAGCCTTTTCCTTTGAGTTCAACAGCCTAACGAAAAAAAGGCCTCGTTATGCGAGGCCTTTTCGATTTTGCCGCGGTTATGGATCAGACGAATACGATTTCGTCGTTCTCCACCACGCCGTGAGCGGTATCGCCCGGCATGAATCGACCGGACAGAATCAACTGCGCCAGCGGGTTCTCGATCCAGCGCTGGATAGCGCGCTTGAGCGGCCGAGCGCCATACACCGGGTCGTAACCGACCGCGATCAGCTTGTCCATCGCCTCAGGGCTGAGCTCAAGCTTCAGCTCGCGCTCGGTCAGGCGGCTGCGCAGACGACCCAACTGGATCTCGGTAATGCCGGCGATCTGATCCCGCGCCAACGGCTCGAAGATCACCACTTCGTCGACCCGATTGATGAACTCCGGCCGGAAGTGGGTGGAAATCGCATCCATCACCGCTGCACGCTGCGCCTCACGATCACCGACCAGTTCCTGGATCTGCACCGACCCCAGGTTGGAGGTCATGACAATCACGGTGTTCTTGAAATCCACCGTGCGGCCATGGCTGTCGGTCAGACGACCATCCTCGAGCACTTGCAGCAAAATGTTGAACACATCCGGGTGCGCCTTCTCGACTTCGTCCATGAGGATCACCGAATACGGCTTGCGACGTACGGCCTCGGTCAGATAACCGCCCTCTTCATAGCCCACGTAGCCTGGTGGCGCACCGATCAAGCGCGCCACGGAATGTTTCTCCATGAACTCGGACATGTCGATCCGCACCATCGCTTCTTCAGTGTCGAAGAGGAACTCGGCCAGCGCCTTGCACAGCTCGGTTTTACCGACACCGGTCGGGCCGAGGAACATGAACGAGCCGCTTGGGCGATTCGGGTCGGACAATCCGGCGCGGGAACGCCGCACTGCGTTGGACACCGCGACCACCGCCTCTTCCTGGCCGATCACACGCTGGTGCAACAGGCTTTCCATCTTCATCAGTTTTTCGCGCTCGCCCTCGAGCATCTTCGACACCGGGATACCGGTCCACTTCGACACGACTTCGGCGATCTCTTCTTCAGTCACCTTGCTGCGCAGCAACTGGTTTTCGGCTTTGCCGTGCTGGTCGACCATTTGCAGGCTGCGCTCCAGGTCCGGGATCACCCCGTACTGCAACTCCGCCATGCGGTTCAGGTCGCCTTTGCGGCGGGCCGCTTCCAGTTCCTGACGGGATTGCTCGATTTTCTGCTGGATCTGCGCCGAACCCTGGACTTCGGCTTTCTCCGAGTTCCAGATTTCTTCGAGATCCGAGTACTCACGCTCATGCCGAGCGATTTCTTCCTGCAATTTCTCCAGACGCTTCTTCGCTGCGTCATCGCTTTCTTTCTTCAGCGCCTGGGATTCCACCTTCAGCTGAATCAGGCGACGCTCCAGACGGTCCAGCACTTCCGGCTTGGAGTCGATCTCCATGCGGATGCGGCTGGCGGCTTCGTCGATCAGGTCGATGGCCTTGTCGGGCAACTGCCGGTCAGTGATGTAACGATGACTGAGCTTGGCCGCGGCAATGATCGCGCCGTCGGTGATCGCCACCTTGTGGTGAACCTCATAACGCTCCTTGAGGCCACGCAGGATGGCGATGGTGTCTTCTTCGCTCGGCTCGTCCACCAGCACTTTCTGGAAGCGTCGCTCGAGGGCGGCGTCCTTCTCGATATATTGGCGGTACTCGTTGAGCGTTGTGGCACCTACACAGTGCAGCTCACCGCGGGCCAGGGCCGGCTTGAGCATGTTGCCCGCATCCATCGAGCCCTCACCTTTACCGGCGCCGACCATGGTGTGCAGTTCGTCGATGAACAGAATGATCTGCCCTTCCTGCTTCGACAGTTCATTGAGCAAGGCCTTGAGCCGTTCTTCGAACTCGCCGCGATACTTGGCACCGGCAATCAGCGCCCCCATGTCCAGGGACAACAGGCGCTTGCCCTTGAGGCCGTCCGGCACTTCGCCATTGATGATGCGCTGGGCCAGGCCTTCGGCGATGGCGGTTTTACCCACGCCAGGCTCACCGATCAGCACCGGATTGTTCTTGGTACGACGTTGCAGCACCTGGATTGTGCGGCGAATTTCGTCGTCTCGGCCGATCACCGGGTCAAGCTTGCCGTCTTCGGCGCGCTTGGTCAGGTCGACGGTGTATTTATCCAGCGCCTGTCGCGCTTCTTCGTGGTTCGGGTCATTGACGGCCTCGCCACCACGCAGGTTGTTGATCGCGTTTTCCAGGGCTTTCTTGCTCACGCCCTGGCCGAGCAACAGCTTGCCGAGCTTGCTGTTCTCGTCCATGGCGGCGAGCAGCACCAGTTCGCTTGAGATGAACTGGTCGCCCTTCTGCTGGGCCAGACGGTCGGCCTGGTTGAGCAGGCGCGCCAGATCCTGCGACATGTTCACGTCGCCGGTCGGGTTCTGGATTTTCGGTAGCTGGTCGAGCTCTTTGGTCAGCTCTTTACGCAGGCTGTTGACGTCGAAGCCCACCTGCATCAGCAGGGGCTTGATCGAGCCACCCTGCTGTTCGAGCAAGGCTTGCATCAAGTGCGCCGGCTCGATGGCCGGATGATCGTGGCCGACAGCCAGGGATTGGGCATCGGACAACGCTAACTGCAATTTGCTGGTTAAACGGTCTATACGCATGGGTCACCTTCCTTTTGAGCAGGCCGGACCTATAAAACATCCTGAATGAAGAAACCTGCCAGATACCGTTATAGATGCGGTCGATTCTGGGAGTTTCAAGCATCAAGACATTGATACAGATCAGAGAAGCTTAGCGGGCGAGCCAGATCAGGGAGGCAAAGCGACCGGTGCGAGGGGCACGGCGGTAAGAAAAGAAACGTGGGTCGGTCACGGTGCAGAAACCGCCACCGTAGACAGCGGTGACGCCGCGAGCGGCCAGGCGCAGACGCGCAAGCTTATAGATGTCGGCCATGAACTTGCCGGGGTTTTGGCTCGGTACAAAGGCTTCTGCCGCTTGCGGCAACTGCTGCACAAAGGTTTCGCGTACTTCCGGGCCGACTTCAAAGGCTTGCGGGCCAATGGCCGGGCCGAGCCAGACCAATACTTCGGCCGGTGGCACCGCCAGACTGTCGAGGGTGGCTTCCAGCACGCCCGCCGCCAACCCGCGCCAACCGGCATGGGCTGCAGCAACGCGGGTGCCGGCACGGTCGCAAAACAGCGCAGGCAGACAATCGGCGGTCATCGCCGCGCAGGCGACGCCCGGCGTTGATGTCCAACTGGCATCAGCTGTATCCACCCGGCCAGGATCGGCATGGGCCACGACAATGCCGTGGACCTGCTGCAGCC
This sequence comes from Pseudomonas sp. IT-P74, assembly GCF_949768175.1. Lineage (NCBI taxonomy): Bacteria > Pseudomonadati > Pseudomonadota > Gammaproteobacteria > Pseudomonadales > Pseudomonadaceae > Pseudomonas > Pseudomonas sp. IT-P74. Next base: position 21,166 of record NZ_CATKQD010000006.1, read on the forward strand.
AGGCCGGTTGAATGGAGAAATGATCGGTAAGACGCCGGCGATTCTCGGCAACAGCTTCAGGGCTGTCGTCGACGTGATCGCCGAGGTTGAGGCTATCGAACGGCGCCAGACTGACGCCGCCCGCACGGGTGGTGACGCAGGCTTTGACCCCGGCCGGCGCGGGCCAGTCAGGATTCAGCCAGTCACTCATCCGATGAACGCCTCACGGTCTTGCTTGAGCAGGGTCAGCAACCAGACGAAATCTTCCGGCAACGGCGATTCCCAGCTCATGCGCTGACCGGTGGTCGGATGATCCAGTTCCAGGAAACGCGCATGCAGCGCCTGACGCGGGAAGTTTTTCAGCGACTCGACCATGGTCGGGTTGGCGGCCGGCGGAATACGGAAACGACCGCCGTAGGCAGGATCTCCGACCAACGGGTAGTTGATGTGCGCCATATGCACGCGAATCTGGTGCGTACGACCGGTTTCCAGCTTCACCCGCACGTGAGTGTGGGAGCGGAAGCGCTCGAGCACGCGGTAATGGCTGACGGCTTGCTTGCCACCTTCCATCACGGCCATGCGCTGGCGTTGCTGGCCGTGACGACCGATCGGCGCGTTGATCTTGCCACCGGCTGTCACCACACCGATCACGATGCACTCGTAGATCCGGCTGACGCTGCGGCTCTGCAACTGTGTAACCAGCTGCGTCTGCGCTTGAATGGTCTTGGCCACCACCATCAGACCGGTGGTGTCCTTGTCCAGGCGATGCACGATACCGGCGCGGGGCACATTGATGATGTCCGGCACGTGGTGCAGCAAGGCGTTGAGCAAGGTGCCGTCGGCATGACCGGCAGCCGGGTGCACCACCAGGCCCGCAGGCTTGTTGATCACCAGGATATCGTCGTCTTCGTAGACGATATCCAGGGCAATGTCTTGAGCGACCCATTCGCCCTGAGCTTCCTGCTCGGCAGTCAACTCAAGGATGGCGCCGCCGTGGACGATGTCTCGCGGGCGGATAATCGCCCCATCCACAGTCAGGCGGCCGTCTTTGATCCAGGCGGAAAGGCGCGAGCGCGAGTGCTCAGCGAATAATTGTGCGGCGACTTGATCGAGGCGTTGGCCGCCCAATTCGGACGGCACCTCTGCGCGAAGTTCAATTTTATCGGACATGCTCAGACTAGGCGTCGGCACAGCCTTTGGTTTCGGCTGCGCGCTTGTGGTTAAATACGGCGTCTTTTGCCCCGAGGCTATTCAACGGGGCGCTCATCATAACAGGACGGCCACGCCCAAGACAGCGGCCGTCATAGGGACGCAAGCCGCCATGCAAGTGAAACACCTGCTGCTGATCGCCATCCTCGCATTGACCGCTGCTTGCTCATCGAAGGAAGTCGTAGACGAAAACCTCAGTGAAGTCGAGCTGTACCAACAGGCTCAAAATGACCTGGACAACAGTAGCTACACCAGCGCCATCGCCAAGCTGAAGGCTCTGGAATCGCGTTATCCGTTCGGCCGCTATGCCGACCAGGCGCAACTCGAGCTCATCTACGCCAACTACAAGAACACCGAGCCAGAAGCGGCCAAGTCCGCTGCGGAACGCTTCATTCGCTTGCACCCACAGCATCCGAACGTCGATTATGCCTACTACCTCAAGGGCCTGACTTCTTTCGACCAGGACGTCGGCCTGCTGGCGCGTTTCCTACCGCTGGACATGACCAAGCGTGACCCGGGCGCCGCCCGCGACTCCTATAACGAGTTCGCCCAACTGACCAGCCGCTTCCCGAACAGCCGCTACGCGCCGGACGCCAAGCAGCGCATGATCTATCTGCGCAACCTGCTGGCCGCCTACGAAATTCACGTGGCCGACTACTACCTGACCCGTCAGGCCTATGTTGCCGCCGCGAACCGCGGTCGTTACGTGGTGGAAAACTTCCAGGAAACCCCTTCGGTCGGCGATGGCCTGGCGGTGATGACCGAGGCCTACCAGCGCCTGCACCTGGACGAACTGGCTGCCACCAGCCTGGAAACCCTGAAGCTCAACTACCCGAACCACCCGACGCTGGTAGACGGTCAGTTCGTACCGACCGTGGCCGAAGCTGACAACCGTTCGTGGCTGAGCAAGGTGACCCTGGGCTTTATCGAGTCCCGTCCGCCACTGCCACCGGGCGAAACCCGCGCCAACCAGGACGTGCAGAAGCAATTCCAGGACGCCAAGGACGCGATCCCGAGCGAGCTCAAGCCTAAAGACGACAATGGCGACGCGGTCGAAGAAGAAAATCACGAAGCGCAAGGCAACAACAGCGACCGTTCGTGGTTCAGCTACATGACTTTCGGCGTGTTCGACTGACACCCCGGGTTGTGCAAAAGGGAGACTTCTAGGAGCGAGCTTGCTCGCGATGGACGTTAACGTTAACGCGCTTTGTCTGAATAAACGCGTCGTCCTTGAGACCATCGCGAGCAAGCTCGCTCCTACATAAGCTATTGGGCTGTGCGCCGGCCATGTCCTTGGCTAAACTGCCGGATCATCAGTCGAAAAGCAGCTCACCATGCTTCGTTTATTGTTCTGGATTGCCCTGATTGCCGCTGCAGTGTGGTTCTGGCGCAAGTTCAAGGGTCAGGCCTCCCCCCCCAGATCCCCTGCCGAGCGGGAAGCCGCGCCCATGGTCCGTTGCGCCCATTGCGGCGTTCACCTGCCGCGTGACCGCGCGCTGAGCCTCGACCAGCAATGGTATTGCAGCCAGGCTCATCTCGAGCAAGGCAAGGGCTCCAGTGGCCACTGACACCTCAGCAGAAATGGCAGCCGTTTAGGGACTATCGCGCGCGCCCAAGGAACTGAAAGCTGTTGATCGACGTCTGACGCAGATTATTCAAGACCTCTCTCTGCGAATGAACCGGGTAATCGAAAACGTATTGCATCTGCAACGCCGCGAGCTAATGCCGCCATTACGGCTCGACCTGAAATCACTGGAAATACTCGATAATGAAGCCCCAGCCCCCCATATCATGGGCCTGGGGCTTTATCTGTCCGGCCAGCCGGGCGAAAGCATTCCGTCCCGCCTAGACTTCAAGGCACGCCAGGAAAGCGGCTGCTTTTGCATGACCTATGCACACGGACGGGACCCACGTTGAACACGAGACCACGACAAAAAGTCCTGATCGTCGATGACGAACCGGACATTCGAGAACTCCTGGAAATCACCCTGGGAAGGATGAAGCTGGAGACGTTCAATGCCCGCAACGTCGGCGAAGCGCAATCCCTGCTCAAACGCGAAACCTTCGATCTATGCCTGACCGACATGCAATTGTCGGACGGTACCGGCCTTGAGCTGGTCCAGCACATCCAGCAGCGCCACCCTCAGGTCCAGGTGGCGATGATCACTGCCTATGACAGCCTCGAAAACGCGATCAATGTGCTCAAGGCCGGGGCATTCGACTTCCTGACCAAACCGGTGGACCTTACGCGCTTGCGTGAACTGGTCACCAGCGCCCTGCTGGTTCCTGCCCGCGGGGTCGGCATCAATCGACGCTTGCTGGGCGACTCATTGCCCATGCGCAACCTGCGCAAGCACATCACCAAGCTGGCCAGCAGCCATGCGACGGTATACATCAGCGGAGAGTCCGGCAGCGGCAAGGAGTTGGTCGCGCGCCTGATCCATGATCAAAGCCCCCGCGCCAATCAGCCGTTCATCGCGATCAACTGCGCGGCGATTCCCTCGGAGCTGCTGGAGAGTGAGTTTTTCGGCCATCGCAAAGGCAGTTTCAGCGGTGCCATCGAAGACAAACCCGGCCTGTTCCAGGCAGCTCACGGCGGCACCCTGCTCCTCGACGAAGTGGCCGACCTGCCGCTGGCCATGCAGGTCAAACTGCTGCGCGCGATTCAGGAGAAATCCGTACGCTGCGTCGGCGGGCAGCAGGAAGTGGCGGTGGATGTGCGTATTCTCTGCGCCACACACAAGGACCTTGGCGCCGAAGTCGCCGCCGGACGATTTCGTCACGACCTTTACTACCGTTTGAACGTGATCGAACTCCGGGTGCCGCCCTTGCGCGAGCGTCGCGACGATATCGAAATGCTTGCCAGCCACATACTCAAGCGCCTGGCCGCCGATAGCGGTCAGCCTGCCGCAAGTCTCCACTCCCAAGCCCTTGAGGCGCTCAAAAGCTATCGCTTCCCGGGCAATGTGCGGGAACTGGAAAACACGCTCGAACGGGCGCACACCTTGTGTGAGAACAATCAGATCGAAGCCGGCGACCTGCGCCTGGCTGAAAGCAACCGTGGGGCTGAGGGGGGCGTGCCGGACCTGACCCGGATCGACAATCTGGAAGCCTATCTGGAAAACATCGAACGCCAACTGCTGCTCCAGGCCTTGGAGGAAACCCGCTGGAACCGTACGGCGGCGGCTCAGCGGTTGAACCTGTCATTCAGGTCGATGCGTTACCGGCTCAAGAAGCTGGGACTGGATTGAGGCTTTAAAGTCTTCCGGCAGGCGCATAAGGCGCCGGATCGATAATCGGCGCCCGGCCCAGCATCACATCGGCAAACAGCTGGCATGACGCCGGCGCCAGCACCAGCCCGTTTCGGTAATGCCCGCAGTTGAGCCAGAGCCCGTCAACCCCTGGCACCGGGCCGATGTAAGGAATGCCCTCGGGTGATCCCGGGCGCAATCCGGCCCAATGCCCCACTACTTCGGCATCGGCCAGCGCCGGGATCAACTCCACCGCGGACGCCTTCAGGCTTTCCAGTGCCGACCCGGTCGGCGTCTTGTCATAGCCCTCATGCTCCAGCGTACTGCCGATCAATATGTGCCCGTCGCGCCGGGGAATCGCATAACGGCCCTTGGCCAGGACCATGCTCGGCAGGAAATCCGCCGCACACTTGTAGAGAATCATCTGCCCTTTCACCGGCTCGACCGGCAGCGTCAGATCAAGAAGCTTGAGCAAATCACCGCTCCAGGCCCCCGCCGTCAGGACAACTTGATCACCCGAGACAATACCTGTGGAGGTCTGTACGCCGACCACTTTGGTGCCGTCACAAACAAACCCGCTGACTTCGCACTGCTCATGGATCGTCACGTTCGGCAGCGCCAGCAACGCGGCCTTGAGTGACTTCACCAGTCGAGGATTGCGCACGTTGGCAACGTCAGCCATGTAGATCGCCCGGGAAAAACCACTGCCCAGCACCGGCACGGCATCGTGTGCCGCCGAAATATCCACCGCGCTGAGCGGGCGATTTTCCCGGGCGGCCCATGCCAGGGCTTCAGCCTCGTCATCCAGGTCCAGCCAGTACAGACCGGTGGTGTGCACTTGCGGATCAACACCAGTGGCGGCAAACAAGCGCTCGCCCAGCTGTGGATAAAAATCCTGGGACCAGTGAGCCAACGCGGTGACCGCCGGGCTGTAGCGCCACGGGTAAAGCGGCGAAACGATGCCGCCACCGGCCCAGGACGACTCCTGGCCGACGCTCGAGCGATCCAGCAGCACAACGCTTTGCACTTCGGAGGCGAGATTGAAGGCCGTCAGCAATCCAATCACCCCACCGCCGACAATCACCACTTGCTGTTGCCTGGTCATGTTCTGATCCCATCGTTAAATAGACAGAGGGTACAAAAGGCACCCGAAAAAGAAACTCAGCGCCCCCAGCAGTCTTTGCTGGTCAGGCCGGATTTCGCGTTGACCATACCGAGCACACCGGTATTGGTGATAGTCAGATCACCGCACTTGTCAGTGGCCATGCTCGAGTCAGCCCTGCGCACCGCCGTCAGCAGAAAGGCCTGGTCGGTCAGGGTCGGCGTGATGCTGTAGTAATCATTGCCGGCACTGAGGCCCGTCGCATCGGTGTAGGCATTTTTCTGCGAGTAGAAGCGCTCCAGTAGTTGCGCCTGCTCCGAGAGCAGACCGGCTACTTCTGCGCGACGGCCCTTGTTCAGGTATTCGGTGAGACTCGGGGCAGCAATGGTCATGACAATACCGATGATCGCAATCACGATCATGATTTCGATCAGGGTAAAACCGCGGTTGGAACTACGCATGCATCAATTCTCAGTCACTGTATTTGTCGCCACATGATGCGACGGCTACCGCCGGATTTTTCCATCCCCGCAGTACCGTCGCCAGTGGAATCGTTCACGGCCCCGCCATTGTCGCTGGCGTCCTGGGTCGAATGCTCACCGATAAAGATCACGCCATCGGATAGCGTGTCGCTGTTGTCGACCACTCCATCGGCGTTGCTGTCGAGCATCTTAACGCTGATCGCCTCGGGCAGCTTCAGGCAGACGGCCTTCAACCCCAGATTGCCGTGATAAAAACCGTACCAGTTGCCATTGGCCAGACAGGTTGGCCGGTTCAGCGCTGGCGCATCCGCTGATGTGGCAGCGTGCGCCGACACCGACAGGCCAAGCGCGACGACGACACCGAACAGTTGTGACCATAACCTGACAGCTCGCTCAGTACTTCGCATAGATGCTCTCCACAACACTGCGCGAATGCCCCGCGATGCCGACTGCCGTAACCCGATATAACGTCGCTGGGGTATTGATTGGCACATTCACCGCATTTTGGCTGACACCGATGTTTTGCACGCCATAAAAGCCCTTGCCCGATGCAATCCAGGTCACACCGGAAGAGGCGTTGAAACCGGCAGCGGTAATAGTCGAAGACTCGGACGGTGGCGCACATTGAACGATGGCGCTGCAAACAGGTAGCGCATAACTGTCCCGCTGCACTGTACCCTCACCCACCCGCAATGCGGCTTCGGCACTCTGGAACGACTGGTTGCGCAGGGCAACGCTACCGGCCATTTTTTCCTGCAGGGTCGCGCTCTGCATCGATGAAAGACCAATCAACGTGAGTAAGAGCAAGAACACCAGACTGACCAGCAGCGCCATGCCGCGTTGGGCGTCATACGTCTTGGGAGCACGGTTCATTGGCGCTCCCTCATGGCAGGCGGTTGCGCAGAGCGGCAACCACGTTGAAGGTTTGATCGGCCACCCGGTGGTGCGGATCGAAGAGAGTCAGGCTCAGGCGAACGCTTCGAATCAGCGCGGGGTCCGGCGGGTTGCTGCTGTAGCGCGAAGCAGCCAGATCAGTGGCGGTGCTGGCCAGGCCGAAGCTCACGTCGAAAGCGCTGACGTTGTCCACCAGTACCTGGTCTGGTGCGGCCCCGCCTTTCATCAGCAGTTGGTTGTTGCTGAAGCTGTAAATCAGCCGCCGGACCGGAAAGGCCAGTTGCCCTGCCACTGGCATCCGCCCTTCACTGTAGGCCGTCGAATGGGTTCGACAATCGGACAGCACAGTCCAGTCCGGCTGGCCGCCATTACCACCGACATCCGTCGTAACCAGCGTCAACTTGCGGCCACCGTTGTCCCAGCGGATCGGTACTAGCTGACTGGCATGAAAATCACCTTTCTTACTTGAATCGGTGATCTTTTCCAGACAACCGAACATCCCGACCATGCGAACTTCCTGAATCATTTTGCTCAACACGAAACGTGCGTCCTCCTGCATGTTCGCGGCGGCATTCTGGCTGAGATAGGTGTTCTTGGCCGCGATGAAAACCTGCACCACGCCCAGCACCACGATCAGGCTCAATGACAGGGCGATCAGCAATTCGACCAGGCTAAAACCTCTACTTAGGCGGCTCACGGGATCACCGTCGGATCAATGGCCGCGCGACTGTTCAGGACGAAGCTGCGTCGCGAGTCGGCAGTATTCGTAGCCCGTGAGTCATCCCAGGTAATCGTGATGGTGTACACCTTCTGGTTGACGGCAACACTGCCCGTCGCGGAGGCACCGAGGGAACTGACAATGTTGGCGTTAAAGTCAAACAGGTCCTGATCCCGGGTAACGTCCGGATTGCCCGAAGCCGGCGGCGCAACGGTGTAGTCCGCAGCAGCGTTGGCGCGAATGCGGTCCATCAGGTCGTAGGCGATAAAACTGGCCTGACTGGTCATGCGCGCGCTGTCCGTGTACTTCAGCGCATTGAGCTGAAACGCCGCCGCCCCCAACAGGCCCACGCCCAGAATGACTAACGCCACCAGGACTTCGACCAGCGTCATGCCATTCTGCTTGCCTTGCCTCCCTGCCCTCATCCGCAATTTCCACCCAATTGAATTCGTCCGTTCAAACACACAGTCAGCGTCCTGCTTTGTGCGCCCCGCTCATAGCTGATCACCACCTCTGAGGACGGTGATGACAATCCGCCCATACTGTTGAAATCGATGGCGGTGACGCCAGAGGTTAGCGCCAGAGTTGCGCCGCTGCTCATCGCCGGAACAACCCGTAATACATTGGCCAAAGCGCCAGTACCGCCGTAAATCGCCAGTTCCCCACTCCAGACATCCCCACCGGCCGTCGGGCGCACCCGTGTGGTATTGCCCCGATCGATGGCTTCGAGTCGGGCAAAATTCAGGGTTCGTCGCAGGTCAGCGATCTCAGTATCAGCCCTGGTTGTTTGCGTCGAGCGGGTAAACGCCGGGACACCCAGAGTCAGCAGCATCAGAAGGATCGCGATCGCGACCAGCAACTCGATCAGCGTGAAACCTTTTGTAGGATGATCCATCGGGGCCTTCTGATTCCTTCGGCTATACCTGCTCTTGCGCGGCACCACATTCGAGCGATGCGGTGCGTTTGCGTTGCCATTTCTCGCGCAGGGATTGCGCGAGCCACAGCACGCCACGGAGGGAAATGTCATGCGGCAACAAGGCTTCAGCCTGATCGAACTGCTCATGGGACTGGCAATTACCGCAATTGTTCTGCATTTGGTCAGTCCGGCGTTCGAAACGCTGGTCGAGTCGAACCAAAGACAACAAGCGGCAGAGGCTCTTTCCAGCAGTATTCGCACTGCCCGCAGCGAAGCCATCGTCCGCAACCAGGCCGTGGTGATTCACGGCATCAATGGCGATTGGAGCCAAGGCTGGAGGATCATTCTGGATATCAGCGGCAAGGGGGAGATGGACAGCGACAATCCACTGCTGGCCGAACGCCAGAGCAGAGCACGCCTGTCGATTGTGGGGAACAGTACGGTCGAAAACTCAATACGCTTCAGAGGTCAGGGCGAGTCACTGTTTGGAGGGACGTTACACGTTTGCGCTGTTCGCGAACCAGTCAGCCAACATCAAGTGGTGTTGGCCCGGACCGGTCGCGTCAGCCTGCGTAGCGACAAGGCTGAGCATCCGTTATGCAAAAAAAGGAGACAACTCAGGTCAACGAGCGAACGCGCAGTTCTTTAGGCATCGAGAACGTAATGTTCTCCTCGCGACCGGCCAGCTCATCGGCACCGGTGGCACCCCAGGCCTGCAACTGCTGGATCACACCGCGCACCAGGACTTCCGGGGCGGATGCACCCGCGGTGATGCCGATACGCTCAACGCCGTCGAACCAGCTCTTTTGCAGGTCTTCAGCACCGTCGATCAGGTAGGCAGGAGTGGACATGCGTTCTGCCAATTCGCGCAAGCGATTGGAGTTGGAGCTGTTCGGGCTGCCGACCACAAGCACCACGTCGCACTCGTCGGCCAGTTGCTTGACCGCGTCCTGACGGTTTTGCGTGGCGTAGCAAATATCGTCCTTGCGCGGTCCACCGATGGCCGGGAAGCGCGAACGCAGGGCATCGATAACGCGGCTGGTATCGTCCATCGACAGTGTGGTCTGGGTCACGAAGGCGAGCTTTTCAGGGTTGTTCACCTGCAGTGCGGCGACATCCTTCTCGTCTTCGACCAGATAGATCGCGCCGCCATTACCAGCATCGTACTGGCCCATGGTGCCTTCGACTTCCGGGTGACCGGCGTGGCCGATGAGAATGCACTCTCGGCCGTCACGGCTGTAGCGCGCCACTTCGATGTGGACCTTGGTCACCAGCGGGCACGTAGCGTCGAACACTTTCAGCCCACGGCCAGCCGCTTCGCTGCGCACGGCCTGGGAAACGCCGTGGGCACTGAAGATCACGATGACGTCGTCCGGCACCTGATCCAGCTCTTCGACGAAGATCGCACCACGGGAGCGCAAGTCTTCGACGACAAATTTGTTGTGAACCACTTCGTGGCGCACATAGATCGGCGGCCCGAAGACTTCCAGGGCGCGGTTGACGATTTCGATCGCCCGGTCCACGCCGGCGCAGAAGCCACGGGGGTTGGCGAGTTTGATTTGCATGCTGAGCCTCGTGTCTTGCGCGCGAAAACAATGAAAAACACTGTAGGAGCGAGCCTGCTCGCGATAGCAGAGTGTCAGCCGCCATCAATGTTGATGACAGGCCCTCATCGCGAGCAGGCTCGCTCCCACAAGTTACAGCGCTTTGACGGAAATGATTTCCACGTCAAAGGTCAACGTCTTGCCCGCCAGCGGGTGGTTGAAGTCGATGGTCACTTGCGCGTCATCGAACTCTTTGACCACGCCCGGCAATTCAGTATTGGCCGCATCGTTGAAGATCACCAGCAAGCCAGGCGACAGTTCCATGTCCTGGAACTGGGAGCGCGGGATGATCTGCACGTTTTGCGGGTTGGGCTGGCCGAAAGCGTTTTCCGGCTCGATGCTCAGCGTCCGCTTGTCACCGGCCTTGAAACCGAACAGCGCGGCTTCGAAGCCTGGCAACAGGTTGCCGTCACCGACCTTGAAGGTCGCCGGGGCCTTGTCGAAGGTGCTGTCCACCGTGTCGCCGTTCTCCAGGCGCAATGCAAAATGCAAGGTGACTTCCGTGTTCTGGCCGATGCGTTGCTCAGCCAATACCTGTTCAGTCATGAACGGTTTCTCCGGTCTTTTTACTTTTGAACATATCCAGTGCCAGCATGATGGCACCGACAGTGATGGCACTGTCGGCAAAGTTGAACGCCGGGAAATACCAGCGGTTCTGCCAATGCACCAGGATGAAATCGATCACATGGCCCAAGGCAATGCGGTCATACAGATTGCCCAGCGCGCCGCCGAGCACCAGTGCCAGCGCAATCGCCAGCCAGGTCTCGTTGCGCCCCAGACGCTTGAGCCACACCACCAGCACCGCACTGACCACGACCGCGATCAACGCAAACAGCCAGCGCTGCCAGCCGGAGCTGTCAGCCAGGAAGCTGAACGCCGCACCCGTGTTGTAAGCCAGGGTCCAGCTGAAGTAATCGGGGATGATTACGATCTGCTGGTACATCTGGAGCTTGCCTTCGAAGTAGAACTTGCTGGCCTGGTCGATGACCAGGACCAGCAAACTCAACCAGAGCCAGCTCAGCCGTCCGAAACGGCCAACGGCATTAGGCATAGTGACGGACCTCGCCAGCGCCGCTGATGTTGTCGACGCAACGGCCGCAGATTTCCGGATGCTCCGGGTTCACGCCGACGTCTTCACGGCAGTGCCAGCAACGGGCGCACTTGGCATGGCTCGACTTGACGATCTTCAGCTTCAGGCCGCTGACTTCGGTGACCACGGCATCGGCCGGCGCCTGCACCAATGGTGCAACACTGGCGGTCGACGTGATCAGTACGAAACGCAGTTCGTTGCTCAACCTGGCCAGGTCGGCGGTCAGCGCATCTTCGGCGAACAGCGTCACTTCGGCCTGCAGATTGCCACCGACAGCCTTGGCTGCGCGCTGGATCTCCATTTCCTTGTTGACCGCGACCTTGACCGCCATGATCCGGTCCCAGTAAGCGCGATCCAGCTCGATGCCTTCCGGCAGTTCGCTCAGGCCTTCGTACCAGGTGTTGAGCATGACGGACTCGTTACGCTCGCCCGGCAGGTATTGCCACAGTTCGTCGGCGGTGAACGCCAGGATCGGCGCGATCCAGCGCACCAGCGCCTCGGAGATGTGGAACAGCGCGGTCTGGCACGAACGGCGGGCCTTGCTGTCGGCGCCAGTGGTGTACTGACGGTCCTTGATGATGTCGAGGTAGAAGCCGCCCAGCTCCTGCACGCAGAAGTTGTGGATCTTCGAGTACACGTTCCAGAAGCGGTATTCGCCGTAGTGCTCTTGCAGCTCGCGTTGCAGCAGCAGGGTGCGATCCACGGCCCAACGGTCCAGAGCCAGCATTTCTTCGGCCGGCAGCAGGTCGGTGGCCGGGTTGAAGCCGGTCAGGTTGGAAAGCAGGAAACGCGCGGTGTTACGGATACGCCGGTAGGCGTCCGCGCTGCGCTGCAGGATCTGCTCGGAAACAGCCATTTCGCCGGAGTAGTCGGTCGAAGCGACCCACAGACGCATGATGTCGGCGCCCAGGGTGTCGTTGACTTTCTGCGGCGCGATCACGTTGCCCAACGACTTGGACATCTTGCGGCCGGACTCGTCCACAGTGAAACCGTGGGTCAGCAGCTCGCGGTACGGCGCGTGGTTGTCGATGGCGCAACCGGTCAGCAGCGACGAGTGGAACCAGCCACGGTGTTGGTCCGAGCCTTCCAGGTACAGGTCGGCGCGCGGGCCGGTTTCGTGGCCCATCGGGTGCGAACCGCGCAGGACGTGCCAGTGCGTGGTGCCCGAATCGAACCAGACGTCCAGGGTGTCGCTGATCTTGTCATACAGCGGGGCTTCATCGCCCAGCAGCTCGGCGGCGTCCAGCTTGAACCAGGCCTCGATGCCCTCACCTTCAACGCGCTTGGCAACTTCTTCCATCAGCTCGACGGTGCGTGGGTGCAGCTCGCCGCTTTCCTTGTTCAGGAAGAACGGGATCGGCACGCCCCAGTTGCGCTGACGGGAAATGCACCAGTCGGGACGGTTGGCGATCATCGAATGCAGGCGCGCCTGGCCCCAGGCCGGAACGAACTGGGTCTCTTCGATGGCTTTGAGCGAGCGCTGACGCAGGGTGTCGCCGGTGGTCGGCTGCTTGTCCATGCCGATGAACCACTGCGCGGTGGCACGGTAGATCAGCGGGGTTTTGTGGCGCCAGCAGTGCATGTAGCTGTGTTCGATGATGGTGGTATGCAGCAGCGCGCCGACTTCGGTCAGCTTGTCGACGATGGCCGGGTTGGCCTTCCAGATGAACTGGCCGCCGAAGAATTCCAGCGAGGTTGCATACACGCCGTTGCTTTGAACCGGATTGAGGATGTCGTCGTTGACCATGCCGTATTTCTTGCAGGTCACGAAGTCGTCCACGCCATAGGCCGGAGCGGAGTGAACCACACCGGTACCGGCGCCCAGTTCAACGTAGTCGGCCAGGTAAACCGGCGACAGACGGTCGTAGAACGGGTGACGGAAGTTGATCAGCTCCAGCGCTTTACCGGTGGTGGTCGCAATGACTGAACCTTCCAGCGAGTAGCGCGCCAGGCACGACTCGACCAGCTCTTCAGCCAGTACCAGCAGCTTGTCGCCGACGTCGACCAGGGCGTAGTTGAATTCCGGGTGGACGTTCAGCGCCTGGTTGGCCGGGATGGTCCACGGGGTGGTGGTCCAGATCACGATCGAAGCAGGCTTGGCCAGGGTTGGCAGTCCGAAGGCGGCAGCCAGTTGGGCTTCATCGGCAATCGGGAACGCCACGTCGATGGTCGAGGACTTCTTGTTCTCGTACTCGACTTCCGCCTCGGCCAGCGCCGAACCACAGTCGAAGCACCAGTTCACAGGCTTCAGGCCCTTGAACACGAAACCGCCCTTGACGATTTCGGCCAAGGCACGGATTTCACCGGCCTCGTTCTTGAAGTCCATGGTCTTGTACGGGTTGGCGAAGTCGCCCAGCACACCGAGGCGAATGAACTCGGACTTCTGCCCTTCGATCTGCTCGGTGGCATAGGCCCGGCACAGTTCGCGGGTCTTGTCCGCGCCCAGGTTCTTGCCGTGGGTTACTTCGACCTTGTGCTCGATCGGCAGGCCGTGGCAGTCCCAGCCAGGAACATAAGGCGCGTCGAAGCCCGACAGGGTCTTCGAACGGATGATCATGTCCTTGAGAATCTTGTTCAGCGCATGACCGATGTGAATCGAGCCGTTGGCGTACGGAGGGCCGTCGTGCAATACGAACTTCGGACGATCCTTGCCAATCTCGCGCAACTTTCCGTACAGGCCAATACTGTCCCAGCGCTGCAGGATCTGCGGTTCGCGCTGTGGCAGGCCGGCCTTCATTGGGAAGGCGGTGTCCGGAAGGTTTAGCGTGGCTTTATAGTCGGTCATTTAAGGCTCTTCATTAGCGATGGGCGCTAGGTGCGGCTAGTGCACGGGCGGCGGCGACATCCGCGTTGATCGCCGTTTTCAACGCCTCCAGAGAGGCGAAACGCTGCTCTTCACGCAGCTTGTGGTGGAAAACCACCGTTAAACGCCGGTCATACAGATCGCCGGCAAAATCTAAAAGATGCACTTCCAGGTGGGCCTTGCCATCACCTTGAACCGTGGGCCGCACGCCGATATTGGCGACGCCGGGCCAGGTCTTGCCGTCGATCTTGACGTCCACCAGGTAAACCCCGGAAAGCGGAACGCGACGGCGCTTGAGTTGTATGTTGGCCGTGGGCGTGCCCAACTGGCGAGCCAGCTTCTGGCCGTGCAGCACCCGCCCGGTAATCTGGAACGGCCGGCCTAGCAGTCGCTCGGCCAAGGCAAAATCAGCTGCGGCCAGGGCATTGCGGACCTGAGTGCTGCTGACGCGAATACCGTCCAGCTCAACGGTTTGCGCTGCCTCGACGGTAAAGCCCTGAACGATGCCGGCCTGTTGCAGGAAATCGAAATCCCCTACGCGGTCGCAGCCGAACCGGAAGTCGTCTCCGACTTCAAGGTGCTGCACGCCAAGGCCATCCACCAGAATGGTATCGACGAACTCACTGGCGCTGAGCTTGCTCAGGCGCTGGTTGAAAGCCAGGCACAGAACACGGTCGACGCCTTCGGCGGCCAACAATTGCAGCTTGTCCCGCAGGCGTGCCAGACGAGCCGGCGCGGTGTCCGGAGCGAAAAACTCCCGCGGCTGCGGCTCGAAAATCACCACGCAGCTGGGCACGCCCAACTCGAGCGCACGCTCACGCAGGCGCGCCAGAATAGCCTGGTGGCCGCGGTGTACACCGTCAAAGTTGCCAATAGTGGCGACACAGCCCCGATGCTGGGGGCGCAGATTGTGGAGGCCTCGAACCAGCTGCATAACGCGCTTCTTGCTCATAAAGTGGTCGATTATAACCACACCCGGCGGCCGACGACAGGCAACACCGTAACCCAAAGTGATCGAGCCGACAAAACCGCCGACTCGCCCGTGTTTATCGAGGCCAGAACCTCAGCCCAGCGTCTTGCGATTGAAGTCGCGCAAACGGAAGCCCATCAACACTAACATGCCGAAATAAGCCACCACACCGGCAACCACCAAGGCACCCAGACGCAGGAAACGCTCAAGCATCTGCCCCTCACCCCAGGCCGGCATGAAATGCATCCCTGCCAGCAACACGCCAGACATCACCCCGACCGCAATCACCAGCTTGAAGCCGAACTTTGCCCAGCCCGGTTGCGGCTGGTACATCTGCTGTTTCCGCAGCTGATAGAAGAGCAACCCTGCATTGAGGCAGGCGCCGGCGCTGATGGCGAGCGCCAGCCCCGCGTGAGCCAGCGGACCGATCAGCATCAGGTTGAACAGCTGGGTGACCACCAGGGTGAAAATCGCGATTTTTACCGGCGTGCGGATGTTTTGTTGCGCATAAAAGCCCGGCGCCAACACTTTGATCACGATAATCCCGAGCAAGCCGACAGAATAAGCGATCAACGCGCGCTGGGTCATGGCCGCGTCATGGGCATCGAACTGGCCGTACTGGAACAGCGAAACCGTCAGCGGCTCGGCCAGAATCCCCAGCGCCAGGGCGCAAGGCAGCACCAGTACGAAGCACAGGCGCAGGCCCCAGTCGAGGATGCGCGAATACTCGTGACGATCCTTGTTGGCGTAGGTCTTGGCCAGGGTCGGCAGCAGAATCGTCCCCAGTGCCACACCCAACACGCCGGACGGCAGCTCCATCAAACGGTCGGCGTAGTACATCCACGACACGGAACCTGCGACCAGGAACGAAGCGAAAATGGTGTTGATGATCAGCGAAATCTGGCTCACCGACACCCCGAGGATCGCCGGCAACATCTGTTTCATCACCCGCCAGACCCCGCTATCACGCAGATTCAGGCGCGGCAGCACCAGCATGCCGATCTTTTTCAGGTGCGGCAGCTGGTAGAGCAACTGCGCCAGCCCGCCCACCAGAACCGCCCAGCCGAGCGCCATTACGGGCGGATCGAAGTACGGTGTCAGGAACAACGCAAAAATAATCATGCTGACGTTGAGCAGCGTCGGCACGAATGCCGGGACCGAAAAACGGTTCCAGGTGTTGAGGATCGCGCCCGCCAGCGACGACAGGGAAATCAGCAATATGTAAGGAAAGGTCACCCGCAACAGGTTGGAAGTGAGCTCGAATTTTTCCGGGGTATCGGTGAAACCCGGCGCCGTCACCCAGATGACCCAGGGTGCGGCCAGCATGCCCAACACCGTGACCAGCGCCAGCACCAGCGTCAGCAGGCCCGAGACGTAGGCGATAAATGTGCGGGTCGCCTCTTCACCCTGCTGGCTTTTGTATTCGGCAAGAATCGGCACGAATGCCTGGGAAAACGCCCCCTCGGCAAAGATCCGCCGCAGCAGATTGGGCAGTTTGAAGGCGATAAAGAAGGCGTCGGTCGCCATTCCCGCGCCAAATGTGCGCGCAATGAGGGTGTCACGAACAAACCCCAGAACCCGGGAAAGCATCGTGATAGAGCTGACGGCGGCCAACGATTTGAGCAGATTCATTGAAAGAGTTTGTGCCTGTCGATAAACAGCAGGCGAACTACGCGCCTACTTATGCGATACTCCGCGCCGCAACAGCACAGAGCCAAAGCTCGCGAGTTTACAGGTCACACGCCGGAAAGAAATATCCCGTCGCGCTACCCCTACCACTTAGCGGAACGTTTCAAGCGCCCTTGACAAGACTTCAACTCATCGGCATGATTCGCGGCCTATTTTGTTTGCTATTTCCTAAAAAGTCTTTCGAGGAGCTCGACGGTGGCCAACTCACCTTCCGCCAAAAAACGTGCAAAACAGGCTGAGAAGCGTCGCAGCCACAACGCCAGCCTGCGTTCCATGGTTCGTACCTACATCAAGAATGTAGTTAAGGCCATCGACGCAAAAGACGCTGCCAAAGCTCAAGCTGCTTACGTTCTGGCTGTGCCAGTTATCGACCGCATGGCCGATAAAGGCATCATCCACAAGAACAAGGCCGCTCGTCATAAGAGCCGCCTGAATGGCCACGTTAAGGCCCTGAACGTTGCCGCTGCTGCCTAAGCGACTCGTTCATTAAAAAACCGACCTCAGGGTCGGTTTTTTATTGCCTGCGATTTAGCGGACACACAAAAACTGTGGGAGCGAGCCTGCTCGCGATGACGGATTAACATTCAGCATTTGTGCTGGCTGGATATCCGCTATCGCGAGCAGGCTCGCTCCCACAGTTTGATTTGCGTGAAATTATTGAGCGTGCGCCCACGGCAAAATCGGAATCGCCGTCACCGCATTTTGCGGACTGCCCTCGATCAAGCGATCGCTGTACACCAGATACACCAGTGTATTGCGCTTCTTGTCGAGGAAGCGCACCACCTGCATGGTCTTGAACACCAGGGACGTGCGCTCCTTGAACACCTCGTCGCCATCCTTGAGCTCACCCTTGAAGCTGATGGGTCCGACCTGCCGGCAAGCGATAGACGCTTCAGCACGATCCTCGGCCAAACCAAGACCACCTTTCACCCCACCGGTCTTGGCGCGCGACAGATAGCAGGTCACACCATCGACCTTGGGATCATCAAAGGCCTCGACCACGATCCGGTCATTTGGCCCGACGAACTTGAACACCGTCGACACCTGACCGATCTCTTCGGCCGACGCCAGCAGCGGCATCACCACCAGCAATCCCAACAATCCTTTTGCCACGCGCATTCAGGTATTCCTTCAGACCAGGATCAGGTTATCGCGGTGAACCAGTTCCGGTTCCGCCATGTAACCCAACAGACCGACAATCGCCTCGGACGACTGACCGATGATTTTTTGCGCCTCCAGCGCACTGTAGTTGGCCAGGCCACGGGCAATCTCGCGACCGTCCGGCGCCACGCACACGACCATTTCGCCGCGACGGAAACTGCCCTGAACCAATTTGACGCCAACCGGCAGCAAACTTTTGTTGCCTTGAGACAACGCCGCCACCGCACCCGCATCCAGCACCAGAGTGCCGCGGGTTTGCAGATGACCGGCCAGCCACTGCTTGCGCGCCGCCAGCATGCCGCGCTCCGGCGACAGCAACGTGCCGATGCGCTCGCCCGCCTTGAGGCGATCCAGCACGCGATCAATGCGCCCGCCAACGATGATGGTATGAGCACCGGAACGCGCAGCAAGTCGCGCAGCACGCAATTTGGTCTGCATGCCACCACGCCCCAGAGCCCCACCGGTGCCGCCCGCCACTGCGTCGAGGGCCGGATCATCGGCACGTGCCTCGTAAATCAGCTGAGCATCCGGATTGTTGCGCGGATCGGCATCGTACATGCCGTCGCGATCCGTGAGGATCACCAGCAAGTCAGCCTCGACCAGGTTGGCCACCAGCGCCGCCAGGGTGTCGTTGTCGCCAAAACGGATTTCGTCGGTGACCACGGTGTCATTCTCGTTGATCACCGGAATGACTTTCAGTTCGACCAGTGCGCGCAAGGTACTGCGAGCATTCAGGTAGCGCTTGCGATCGGACAAGTCGTCGTGAGTCAGGAGAATCTGCGCGGTATGCCGGCCATGCTCGGCAAAGCTCGACTCCCAGGCCTGCACCAACCCCATCTGACCGATTGCGGCGGCAGCCTGAAGTTCGTGCATCGCACTGGGTCGCGAGGTCCAGCCCAAACGGCTCATACCGGCCGCCACCGCCCCGGAGGACACCAACACCAGCTCGACACCCGCCTCATGCAAGGCCACCATCTGCTCAACCCAGACACCCATTGCCGCGCGATCCAGGCCTTTGCCGTCCGCCGTCAGCAAAGCGCTGCCGATCTTCACGACCCAACGCTGCGCACCTGTCACCTTGCTCCGCATCATCTTCAACCTTAGCTTGAGGGCACCGCGACCTGGCACTGCCCGTGACGTTATTCGTGGTTATTCGTGACCAACGATCGATTTCCAGATACCAAAACGCCGCTCGATTGAGCGGCGCTTAAGTTTATCGCAACGAATCAGTCACGCACGTAAATGATTTCCGGACCGTCTTCGTCATCCACATCTTCTTCGTCCCAATCATCGTCACCGATGTCGTGGACCGACTTCACGCCACTGCGACGCAGGGCACGCTTGTCATCCAGCGCCTGCAGTTGCGCGCGGGCCTCGTCTTCGATGCGCTGATCGAGATCGGCCAACTCTTCCTTGTAGGCCGGGTCATTGGCCAGGCGATCAGCACGATCTTCCATGTAACGCATGATGTCGTGGCACAGACGCTCGGTACCGAGCTTGGAGATGGCCGAGATCACGTAGACCGGGCCTGTCCATTCCAGGCGATCAACGATTTCCTTGACGCGAGCATCGTGCTCTTCATCAAGGATCTGGTCGCACTTGTTCAGGACCAGCCAGCGATCACGCTCCGCCAGGGACGGGCTGAACTTGATCAGCTCGTTGACGATCACTTCAGCGGCATCCGGTGCGCTGGCGTCATCCAGCGGCGCCATGTCCACGAGGTGCAGCAGCAGACGCGTACGCGCCAAGTGCTTGAGGAAGCGAATACCCAGACCAGCGCCTTCGGAAGCGCCCTCGATCAGACCCGGAATATCGGCAATGACGAAGCTTTTCCAGCGATCGACACTGACCACACCCAGGTTCGGCACCAGCGTGGTGAACGGGTAGTCGGCAACTTTCGGCTTGGCAGCCGAAACCGAACGGATAAAGGTGCTTTTGCCGGCGTTCGGCAAGCCCAGCAAACCGACGTCAGCCAGTACTTTCATTTCCAGCTTCAGGTCGCGCTGCTCACCCGGCTTGCCCGGAGTGGTCTGGCGCGGCGCACGGTTGGTACTGGATTTGAAACGGGTGTTGCCCAGACCGTGCCAGCCGCCCTGGACCACCATCAATTTCTGACCGGCCTTGGTCAGGTCGCCGATGACTTCCTGAGTCGCGGAGTCGATCACCGTGGTGCCGACCGGAACGCGCAGGATCAGGTCTTCACCCTTCTTGCCGGTGCAGTCGGTGCTGCCGCCGTTGGAGCCACGCTCGGCATCGAAGTGCCGGGTGTAGCGGTAGTCCACCAGGGTGTTGAGGTTTTCGTCGGCCATCATGTAGATGGAACCGCCGTCACCGCCATCACCGCCGTTCGGGCCACCGTTCTCGATAAATTTTTCCCGACGGAAACTCATGGCGCCATTGCCGCCGTCACCAGCCTTTACGCGAATCGATACTTCATCAACAAACTTCATAACAAACGCCTCTCGCCATACGGACGAGCCGAAAAACAATCAAGACATAAGACTCTTGCAAAAATGAGCGCAGCGACCCTAAACCACGACACCTACATCGTACGCCGACAGCCCATACAAACAGCTTTGCAAGAGACTCACCCCACAAACGAAAAAGCCCCGTCGCGAGACAGGGCTTTTCCAGCGATCGCGCAATTAAGCTGCGACTACGCTCACGTAACGACGACCGAAGGCGCCTTTTACTTCGAACTTGATCACGCCTTCGACTTTAGCGAAGAGGGTGTGATCTTTACCCATGCCAACGCCGTAGCCAGCGTGGAATTGGGTGCCGCGCTGACGCACGATGATGTTGCCTGCTTTGATAGCCTGGCCGCCATACATCTTCACGCCAAGGCGTTTGGCTTCTGAGTCGCGACCGTTACGGGTACTACCACCAGCTTTTTTGTGTGCCATGAGTTCAATTCTCCTAGTGAGGAATTAGGCTGTAATTAAGCCTGAATACCGGTGATTTTGATCTCGGTGTACCACTGGCGGTGGCCCATACGCTTCATGTGGTGCTTACGGCGACGGAACTTGATGATGCGGACTTTATCGTGACGACCTTGGGAGATCACTTCAGCCACAACGGTAGCGCCAGCAACAACTGGAGCGCCGATATTCACGTCGTCACCGTTGGCAACCAACAGAACGCGATCAAAGGTAACGGATTCGCCGGTAGCGACTTCCAGTTTTTCGATCTTCAGGTATTCACCTGGGGCGACTTTGTACTGCTTGCCGCCAGTAACGATTACTGCATAAGACATGGTATTTCTCCGATAATCCTGCTCACCCAGCTCTTTATAAGAAGAGGTATTGGCTGGCATGGCTGCATGGGGCTGGAGGCCCGCTTGCAATTGCGTAAGGCAGGTGCTGCCCAGGAAGTTCAGGGTGCGCGATTGTACGCAAGGCACGAGCGCCTTGCAAGGGGCCGTCCATCGCGCCTTGACACCTGCAAGCGTGGGTCCTAGCATGCCGCGCAACCCTTCTGGAGCGACTGTCGCTGATGCAACCCCAAGCTTTCTACCGCGCGGTGGCGGACGATTTTAGCGCCGTCGACGGCATCATCAAGAAGCAGCTGACTTCTCGAGTGCCGCTGGTATCGAAAATCGGCGATTACATTACCTCGGCCGGCGGCAAACGCCTGCGTCCTTTATTAGTGTTGCTGTGTGGCAAGGCCCTGGGGCGCGAAGGCGACGAATTGCGTCTGCTGGCCGCCACCATCGAGTTCCTGCACACCGCTACCCTGCTGCATGACGACGTGGTCGACATGTCCGGCATGCGCCGTGGCCGCTCGACCGCCAACGCCATGTGGGGCAACGCGCCAAGCGTACTGGTCGGCGACTTCCTGTATTCGCGCTCATTTGAAATGATGGTCGAACTGGGCTCGATGCCGGTGATGAAGATCCTTTCGCAAGCCACGCGCATCATCGCCGAGGGCGAAGTGTTGCAGCTGTCGAAGGTTCGTGACGCCAGCACCACCGAAGAAACCTACATGGAAGTCATCCGCGGCAAGACCGCGATGCTCTTCGAAGCCTCGACCCACAGCGCCGCCGCCCTGTGCCAGGCCTCGCCGGAACAGGCCGAAGCCTTGCGTACTTTCGGTGATCACCTGGGCGTGGCCTTCCAGTTGGTCGACGACCTGCTCGACTACAAAGGCGACGCCGAAACCCTGGGCAAGAACGTCGGTGACGACCTGGCCGAAGGCAAGCCGACCCTGCCGCTGATCTACACCATGCGCGAAGGTACGCCGGAACAGGCCGCCCTGGTGCGCAAGGCGATCCAGAAAGGCGGAATCGAAGACCTGGAAAGCATCCGCGAAGCCGTGGAAGCCTCGGGCTCGCTGGAGTACACCGCGCAACTGGCCCGAGATTACGTGGCCCGCGCAATCAAGTGCCTCGAAGCGCTGCCTGCCAGCGAATACCGCGATGCGCTGGTTGAACTGAGTGAGTTCGCGGTAGCCCGCACGCACTGACAGCACTGCAAAACCCTGTGGGAGCGAGCTTGCTCCCACAGGTTTGTTCCCCACAGGTTTATCTGCGTTGTGCCCTCTCCCGCCTAAAACCCTATACAATGTGCGCTTTTTAGCGATCCTGAATCCAAGGAGCCTTAGTGAGCACGTTGCCACCCTGCCCAAAATGCAATTCCGAATACACCTATGAAGACGGCGCGCAGCTGATCTGCCCCGAGTGCGCCCACGAATGGTCCGCCAGCGGCGAAACCGAAGCAGTGTCCGATGACGCCGTGAAAAAGGATTCGGTCGGCAACGTACTGCAGGACGGAGACACCATCACCGTGATCAAGGACCTCAAGGTCAAGGGCACGTCTTTGGTGGTCAAGGTCGGCACCAAGGTCAAGAACATCCGCCTGTGCGATGGCGATCACGACATCGATTGCAAGATCGACGGCATCGGCCCGATGAAGCTCAAGTCCGAGTTCGTCAGAAAAGTCTGAGCCTGCTGTTATCCATCCCGCGCCCGGCGTGGGATGGCGCCTCACCCTCCCCGCATCACCCAGTAAATTCTCGCAATAGCCAAACGCCAGTCGATTTGACCTGACGCAATCTTTACCCGAAAAACAACGCAAACAACCAATAGACCCTTGCTATTTGATTAATAAGAATTATTCTCATCAAACCTTCAATGGAGATGAGAACCATGACTTATTTGATCGATGCCTGGCTGGACCGCCCACACCCTTACCTTCGGATCCTGCATCGGGAAACCGGGGAAGTCTGTGCGGTGCTTGAAGAAGAAGCCTTGAGCGAACTGCAGGACCAGGGTGATCTTGACCTCAATGGCCTGAGTTCCAGCGAGCCGGTGGTGCTCAAGGAACTGGTGCGTAATCTGTTTCTGTTCTGCTATGCCCGGGCGTTGCGCCCGACGAGTGAATTGCACAACAAGATCGAACTATGAGCGACACCCAAAAAACTGTGGGAGCCAGCCTGCTGGCGATGGTATCAACGCGGTCTTGAAGAAAAAACCGGTCGCCCCTATCGCCAGCAGGCTGGCTCCCACATCAGCCTGTCATGCAGACAGGCCGGGTATTACAGAACGTCGAGCAACTCGACGTCGAATACCAGTACGCTGTGCGGCGGGATGCTGCCAACGCCTTGAGCGCCGTAAGCCAGTTCGCTCGGCACGTACAGACGCCATTTGCTGCCGGCGTTCATCAGTTGCAGGGCTTCGGTCCAGCCGGCGATCACGCCGCCAACCGGGAATTCCGCAGGCTCGCCGCGCTCGTAGGAGCTGTCGAACACAGTGCCGTCGATCAGAGTGCCGTGGTAGTGAGTACGCACGGAGTCTTCACGGGATGGCTTGGCGCCTTCGCCAGCGGTCAGGACTTCGAACTGCAGGCCGGAAGCCAGAGTGGTGATGCCGTCACGCTTGGCGTTTTCAGCCAGGAAGGCCAGGCCTTCGCCAGCAGCCGCTTCAGCCTTGGCTGCAGCTTCGGCCTGCATGATTTCACGGATGACTTTGAAGCTGGCGGACATTTCTTCCTGACCCACACGGCTTGGCTTGCCGGCGAATGCGTCGGTCAGACCTGCCAGGATCGCGTCCAGGCTTACGCCCGGTGGCGGGTTGTCGCGCAGTTGGTCGCCCAGCTGACGGCCAATACCGTAGCTGACGCGGGTTTCGTCGGTGGACAGATTTACTTCGGACATGACACTGCTCCGCTGTGCGGACGGCTCGGGAACTTGCCATGCGTGCACAGCGCGTCCCGGAGCGCCCGGAACCAAAAGGGCCAGCAGACTAGCACAGATGTCATGCCATTGATGAGGGACCTCAGGCGATCGGCACCTTCAGGTTTTCCTCCACATCGGCAACCAGACCGCACATTTCGTCATGCACGACCGTGTGCACGAGGTTGAAGTGCAACTTGGGAAAGGAGCGCAGCACATCACGGGCATGCTCCACCGAACGCAGGCTCATCATATGCCCGTGCGTATCGCTCAAGGGATACGCCGTGCCGTGCATCCGCGCCTCCAGCAGATAGATGCCGCCCTCCATCGAGATCAGGTTCAGCTCATCGACCTTCCCGGCGACGGCATACGCATTCAACTCTTGCAGGTTCATGAGCGCACCTCACGCAGTAACGAGCCTCTTTACAGGGATAGGCTTCGGCGCATCAAAGCACAAGCCACAAACGACGCCGCCCGTCTGTTTTGCAACAGACGGGCGGCGTGTTTCATGGGGCCGGCAATGGATCAGTGCTTGGTGACTTTATCCAGGTAACCCATGGCAAATGCCGAGACCACGAAGGTCATGTGGATGATCACGTACCACTGCAAATGTTCAGGATCGACGTTCTTGGCGTCCATGAAGATGCGCAGCAGGTGAATGGACGAGATCGCCACGATCGATGCGGCTACCTTCATCTTCAGCGACGAAGAGTCCATGGTGCCCAGCCAGTTGAGCTTTTCCTTGCTGTCGTCGATGTCCAGTTGCGAGACGAAGTTCTCGTAGCCGGAAATCATCACCATCACCAGCAGACCGCCCACCAGGGCCATGTCGATCAGAGACAGCAGTACCAGGATCAAGTCCGATTCGGCCATCGAAAACACGTTCGGGATGACGTGGAAGACTTCCTGAAAGAATTTCAGTGCCAGCGCCAACAGCCCGAGAGACAGACCGAAATAGATCGGCGCCAACAGCCAGCGCGAGGCGTACATTGCATTTTCGATAAAGCGTTCCATTGAATCTCACATGTTGGGCTGAAAACGGCGCGAGTATACCAGCCACCCGTCTATAGCCAGAAGCTGCCAGAAACCGTCGAAAAATCCATCACCTGCGCCGGTGTATCAAAGTTTTTCTGCTAGTGTCCAAATCATTGGCTGCTCAGTGATGTCGGACAGGAAGACTGGAAATGGATGTGCGATTGCCTTTGACGAGTGCCGGAATTTGCCTGGCGCTGCTGCTGAGCGGCTGCTCGCCCAGCGACGAAAAACGCCAGGTCAGTCTCGAAGAAAAAACCGCGCAGTTCGAAAAGTCGCTGGACGCCATCCAGGATCCGAAACTCAAGGATGCCGTGTCGGAGCTGGGCGGCTCACTGCTGCTGCTCGAACGCGCGCAACTCAAGCTCGACAGCAAGCCGGTGGAAACCGAATACGGCGAAGACGCCCTCGCCATGCTCAAGCACTACCCGAGCCCGCAGGCCTTGGTCGACACCTACATCAACGGGTTATTCGTGTTGCAAAAGGACTCCGGTTCCGACTACCTGACCGATTTGCAGCCAGTGTTCCCTTTCACTTTCAGCGTTCCTGCCGCTTTTTTGTTTCCCCATGGCCTGGAATGGCAGTCGGTCACGCTAAGCAACAAACGGGTGATCCCCTTCCAGCCGGAGTGGTCGGAAACCGACCCCGGCATTCAGCTCAGCCCATCGAGCTCCAACCTGACCAACCCCGATGACCTGACCGTGGCCTACCCCTTCATCGAAGGCCTCGACATCGACAGGACGCAGCAACCGCAACCGGTAAGCCTGCAAGGCAAAGTCGAAGTCATCGCGCCACGCCGTCTCTACAGCTTCGACCTGACGAAAAAGGACGTAGGCCAGACCCGCACCAATGACAACCTGAGCGTCACCCTGCTCTCATTGACGAACAACTACGCGGAAATCGAATACAACAACAGCGCGCCACTGGCCCCCGAGCTCAGTGAAACGCCGCTCAACCCGCTGATCGTCCAGGCCAGGGACAGCACCGGGCAACTCATTGCGCGCGCCGGCTCAATCAACGAAACCTCGGTACAAATTGCCTTCTATCAGCAACAGCTGGCCAAGATGCAGCAGCAAAAAAGCTGGAGCGAGGCCCTGGAAAAACAACTCGACGAAGAACAACGCAACTTTGAGAAACAGCAGGCTCGGCATTATTCGAAGGTGTACTTCAACGGGACGATCGAAACCCTCGAAGTCAGCCTGCTGGATTTTTCCGCCGTCACGGTCACCCGAAAGGACCTCGACCTGCCGATCCGGCGCTTCGATGCCAATACCACGGACAAGTCCATCCAGCCCTTGAACCTGTCCGTGGTGGTCTATGACGACCAGGCGGCGGGCTGGCTGAAAGGGGCAACGCTGAGCGAGGATCAGCTGAAAAAGAACGTCAGCATCAGTCAGTCGGTCGACGACCCCAGCGCTGCGCGAATCGAATTCACTCACCTGCGCACCTTCAACGATGAACTGCTCGGCACATCGTTCAACCCCGGTGAAAGTCCGGTGAGCTTCTTTACCGAAGACACGCTTGGCAAACGCGACGAGCCGATCGAACTGCCGTCCGAGGCGTACCAGATCGATCCCCTGCGCGGCATCATCACTTACGACCTGAATCTGTTTCCGCAAACCCCGGCCTATGCGGTGGGCTCGATGCCGCTGTTCCTGGCCACGGTCGACAAGCAAACCGTCGAAGCCCGTCAACTGCCCAAGGGCCTCGCGCTCAAAGACAATGCACTGGTGGTGGACCTGAAGGCATTTCCCGCCCAGGACTGGCGCTTTTTCGCCAAGGACGACAGCGGGAATTACTTGAAGGAGATTCTATCGGTCAGCCATGGCGCGAGCGCACAGGGTCCGGCGCAGTTTGCCGTGCATTACTTCTACGGGCAGCCTACGCGCCTGGAAACCTACCAGCGCACTGACCTCGCCACCGTGCAATATGGTTTCGAAGTCAAACTCGACAAGGCCGACATGACACGCCTTGATCAATAGTGCCACTCAGTGCTCGGGGTGGAACTCGAAGCCGCCCATGTTCCGGCAGCGACCGCCGTTGATTTCCCGCAGTTGCGCTTGCAGATGCAGGCACCAGATTTGCGGATCGTCGGCCAACTCGTAGCCATGCAGGGTCAGGCTTTCAACGATGGTGTCGAGGATTGATTCAGCGACGAACGGACCATGAAACGGGCCTTGGGCCTTGATGGCCGAAGGTTGTTCACCGGCCATTCCGGCGGCGAACAGCAGAGTCCACATGCCCGTATCTCCCGCCAATGGACGGATGGCACATTCGATACGGGTCACAAGGCCCAGGCATTGACGGGTGAGGCAGAGGTTGCGCGACATGGCGGCGACCCTCGGTAGATCCGGTATTCAGCCCCCATGGGAAGGCTGTTTCGATCCTGTGATTACTGTCGACATCCTTGAGCAGAGAATAGAAGAAAAGTCTGGCTTGCAGACCGGAGCAGGACCGAAAGGCGCCGAATGGTCATAGTGTGAATATTGACGTCATTTCGACGACACTTTTCCAGTAATCCATACATAAAAATGTGGGAGCGAGCCTGCTCGCGAAAGCGGACCGTCATTCAACACATGGGTTGAATGTCAGTCCCTCATCGCGAGCAGGCTCGCTCCCACAGTAGAGCGGTGTGAGTTAGCTCAAGTGTGCATCAAGCCGGTTTGGTTTCCGCCAATGCCTCTTGCGCCAACTCCTTCTCGGCTTCCTTCAGATCATCTTCGCTGATCATTTCCGCGATAACCCGCAGACGCTCCACGACCCGCGCGTTCACGCTGCCTTCAGGGAACTCGCCATTCTCGTCCGGCTCGCCGGCCGGCTCACCGACCAACAAGCTCAAGGCTTCGTCGGCCTGACGGACCGCGTAGACATGGAACTGCCCCGCACGCACAGCCGCCAGCACCTTCTCGTCAAGCATCAGCGTGGCGACGTTGGCATGAGGAATGATTGCTCCCTGCTCACCGGTCAACCCGCGGGCTTCGCACAGCCGGAAGAAGCCCTCGATCTTCTCGTTGACCCCGCCGACCGCCTGCACTTCGCCGAACTGGTTGATGGAACCTGTGATGGCAAAGCACTGCTTGAGCGGGGTTTTCGACAAGGCCGAAATCAGGGTGCAAGCCTCGCCAAGGGAAGCACTGTCGCCATCGACATAACCGTAGGATTGCTCCAGGGCGATGCTCGCGGAAATCGCCAGGGGAAACTCCTGGGCGTAGCGGCTGCCCAGATAACCGGTAAGGATCATCACGCCTTTGGAGTGGATTGGCTGGCCGAGGTTGACCTCGCGCTCGATATCGACGATACCGCTGCCACCCGGGTACACCGTGGCGGAAATCCGCGCCGGCACACCGAAAGCCGAGTCGCCGACTTCCAGCACGGTCAAGCCGTTGCACTTGCCGACCGCTGCGCCAGCGGTGTCGATCAGGATGATCCCGGCCAGCATGTCGTCGAGAATCCGCGCCGACACCCGCCCGGTCCGCGTGGCCTTGGCCTTGAGCGCGCGCTCGATGTGCCCCGCGTCGGTCATTTCATCGCCAGCCAGGTGACGAATGAAATCCGCCTCGCTGACCAGCTGGAACAAATCACCGATACGCGCCGACAAGCGCCCCTGGTGCTCCGCCAGACGCGCACTATAGGTCGCCAGGCGTGCCACCGCATCGGCGGTCAGAGGTGCCATGCCTTCTTCGGAAGTGCGGGTCTTGAGCAACTGGGCGAACTGCTCCAGGCTCTCGTCGACCATCGGGATGTCTTCGTCGAAATCCACCAGGACGCGGAACATCTCCTGGAAGTCCGGATCGAGGTCTTGCAGCGTGTAATACAGCTGACGGGCCCCGATGATGACGACCTTGACCTGCAACGGAATGTGTTGCGGGGTCAGGGTGACGGTGGCCAGACGACCCAGCTCACCGAGTGGCGATTCCATTTTCAGCTTGCGCGATTGCAGGGCTCGTTTCAGCGCATCCCACACGAATGGCTCGCTGAGCATTTTGTCCGCTTCAAGGATCAGGAAACCGCCGTTGGCCCGGTGCAAGGCACCCGGCCGCAGTTGGCGATAGGTGGTGTACAGCGCGCCCTGATCGGTGCTGTATTCGATGCGCCCGAAAAGGTTTTCGTAGGTCGGGTGCGGCTCGAACACCACCGGCGCACCGCCGCTGGCCGAGTGACCGACCACCAGGCTCGGCGCGTATTGTTCTTCCAGCAATTTGCGGGCGACTGCGTCGGTCTTGCTGTCATCTACCAACTGCTCGACCACGGTCTTGAGCAAGTACACCTGCATCGCTTGCAGATAACCGCATACCGCCGCGTTCTCGGCGTACTTCTCCGACAATGGCGACAACAATGGCTGCAAGGCCAGGGTGATGGTTTCTTCGTTCAGATGACGCAGCTGATTGCTCGACTCGCGCTTCCATTGTGGCAGGCTGGCGAGTTCTTCGTTCAGGCGCTCCTCCAGTGCCGAAATATCCTCGTGAAAGCGGTCGCGCTCGGCTTCCGGCAACTGGGCAAACTCAGCTTCGTCCAACGCCTTGCCGTCGCCCATTGGGGTGAAGGCGATATTGCTGGCGTCGCGGTACAGCGCGACGTCCTTTTCCAGGGCCAGACGCTCGATGACGTCCAGGGCCTTGTCGTAGCGCTGGTTGAAGGCGCGGTCGATGCCGCTTTTCTTCTGCTGGTAGGACGGATGCTCGAAGACTGCCGGAAATGTCGCCAGCAGGTTGTCGATCAACACGTTGATATCACCAATGAAGTTACCGGCAGTGCCCGACGGCAACTCCAGGGCACGTGGTTCGCGCGGTTCATCGAAGTTGTTGACGTAGACCCAGTCCGCCGGGGTCTGCAGGCGCTTGCCTTCGGCCTTGAGGTAGCGTTTGACGAACGAGAACCGGCCAGTGCCGGGCTCGCCCATGACGAATACGTTGTAACCGGGGCGTGGCATGGCCACACCGAACTGCAAGGCTTCGACCGCGCGTTCCTGGCCAAGCACACCGCGAAAGGGCTCCAGATCATTGGTGGTAGAGAAGCTGAACTGTTCAGCGGAAAACGGACGGGTCAGCGCTTCGGGCGCTAGACGCAAGCTGGCAGCAACAGGATCAGGCATCGGGCTTCCTTACAATCAGGCGGGGCAGATGGCAGCATTCTGGCGCTGCCCATGCCCGACTGGCAAGGAGCGCCGCAGGCCTGAGCATCGTCAATCGGCCAACCCCAGGCGGGCCGGGCTTGCGCCGGTGTTTCCCATGAATGTTTTGCAAAAAATCACGGAACCCCGTGATCGCGCCTAAACTCCAAACTGCGCGGCTGGGCTAATGCCCGGCCCACTGGCACCGGAAGGGTCTGCAGGAAAACTCGCCGAGCGGCGATCAGGCAAGGCGAAAGCAGGCGAGGAAGCGGAGTGTAGGGACCTACATGAGCATTCCGAGCCTGCTTTCAACGCAGTATGATCGTCGCGCAGGCAGTTTGCGTGCAGAGCTGGGGCCAGAATCCCTTGTCTATTGGTATGCACACAAAGAGAACAAAGCTATGAAACGGATTCTTCTTGGTACTCTCTTCACCGCTGTATCCATCAATGCCATGGCGCAAGCGCCAGGCGGCCCGGATTGCGGTTGGGGCAACATGCTGTTCGAAGGCCAGCGTGGTACTCCGGCTCACTTCCTGGCATCCACCACCAACGGCACCTCCGGCAACGCAACCTTCGGCATGACCTCCGGCACCAACGGTTGCGCAACCAATTCGGCGCTGACCTATGGCGGCAAATCCTGGTTTGCCATGAATGGCATGATGAACGAACTGTCCGAAGACATGGCCAAGGGGCAGGGCGAAGCGCTGACCACCTATGCCGTGGTACTGGGCGTGGCACCGGAAGACCGTGCGCACTTCGCCGCCGTCACTCACGAGCACTTCCAGCAGATCTTCAGCAAAGCTGACGTGACCGCAGAAGACGTGCATACCAATACCCTGGCCGTGCTCAAAGCCGACCCTCGTCTGGCCAAGTACGCGACTCAAGCTTAAGCTCGACCCGCCCCCGCTTCTTTCGGGAAGCGGGTTTTATTTTTTGGACCTGCCCCTCTTTGGGTGATGCCTGCGTACTGTAGGAGCTGGCTTGCCAGCGATGGTCGTTAACGATGACGCGTGTCTGCTGGATAAACGCGGCGCCTTAGAGACCATCGCTGGCAAGCCAGCTCCTACAGGGGAAAGCATCAACCGCGCCGGGTCTTTATTTATTTCGAGTTAAGTTGCCTTCTATGCTCAAACGCCTTGCCTGGCTGGCGCTGTGTGTCTGCGCCCCGCTGTCCGCCTCGCCTAACATCGACCCACAACGTTTGCAGCAACTGGCCAACGACCCTTTCTGGATATCCCTGGGCCATTACGAAACCGCCAAGCTCGGCGGCTGGCGCAGCTATGTCAGTGACCGCAGGTTCTTCCTCGCCCCTGACGGCAATGAACATCCGGACCATGAACTGGCGGCGACCGTACAAGCCTTGTACGCCCCGCCCAGTGCCGGTGAAACACACGCTCAATGCGTCTACCCGGCCCGCACCCGCTGGCTGAAAGAACAACTCGGCCTGACCGGCCTGCCAACGCCGGACTGCGCCGGGTTCAAGCAATGGTTCAAGGACGTCTCGCCCGACAGCGCGGTGATGATCTTCCCGGCGGCTTACCTGAACAGCCCGTCCTCGATGTTCGGCCATACCCTGTTGCGCATCGACCAGGCCGAAGTGAAGAGCGACAAGACTTCTCTGCTCAGTTACGCGATCAACTTCGGCGCCTACATCGAGGGCTCGGACAACAGCATCATCTATGCCTGGAAAGGCCTGATGGGCGGCTATCCCGGCCTGTTCGCGATGGTGCCCTATCAGGAAAAGCTCTCGGAATACCGCAGCCTGGAAAACCGCGACCTGTGGGAGTACCGCCTGAACCTGACCCAACAGGAAACCGCGCGCATGGTCGAGCATGTCTGGGAGCTGAAACAGATCAAGTTCGACTATTTCTTCTTCGACGAAAACTGCTCATACCGCTTGCTGGAACTGCTGCAAGTGGCCCGCCCGGGCCTGCGCCTGACCGAGCAATTCCCGCTCACGGCCATCCCGACCGACACCGTCAAAGCCGTGAAAAATGCCGGACTGGTGGAGTCCATCCAGTATCGTCCGTCCCGTGAGCGCGAACTGCTCAGCCGCGCCGAGCCGTTGAATCCTGAAGAACAGCAATGGGTGCTGAAAGTCAGCGCCGATCAGAAACAATTGCAAGACCCGGCGTTCAAGGCGCAACCCCGCGACCGTCAGGCGCTGATCATCGATGCGGCCTATCGTCTGGAGCGTTACCGCGCCAACGGCCAGGAACGCGATCCCGCGCGCGCCCAGCGCAGCTTTGAACTGCTGCGGGCAATCAACCAGAACCCGGCGCCGGAACTGGATATCCCGCAACCAGGCCTGCCTGAGGACGGTCACGAGTCGCGCACCTGGCAGCTCGGCCTCGGCACCCGTGGCGATAAAGCCTTTGGCGAATATGGCTTGCGCATGGCTTATCACGACCTCAATGACAACAATGAAAGCTTTCCCCTCGGCGCGCAGATCGAAATCCTCCAATTGAAACTGCGCCAGTACGAAGGCAATGACTGGCAAGTGCAGCAACTGGACCTGGCCACCATTCGCTCCATGACTCCGCGTAACGAGCTGCTGCAACCGCTGTCATGGCAAGTCACCGGCGGTCTGGAGCGAGTGCCGGGCAAGCACGATGACCAGACCCTGGTCAGCCACGCCAACGGCGGTGGTGGT
Source organism: Pseudomonas sp. IT-P74 (assembly GCF_949768175.1). Lineage (NCBI taxonomy): Bacteria > Pseudomonadati > Pseudomonadota > Gammaproteobacteria > Pseudomonadales > Pseudomonadaceae > Pseudomonas > Pseudomonas sp. IT-P74. The sequence continues at coordinate 53,997 of NZ_CATKQD010000006.1, forward strand.
GGCACATGGCAACTGGGCGATGACATGCTCGGCTTTGCCTTGGGCACGGTACGTATCGAGCACAACAACGACTTCGCCGCGTTCATTGTTCCGGCCGCTGGCTTCAACACGGGTGTGCTGTGGAAAAACCCGCTGGGCAACCTGAGCCTGGAAGCCAAGGGCGACTTTTTCGCCAATGGAGAAGTGCGCCGTAGCCTGAGCCTGAATCAGCAATGGGAAATATCCCGCAACCTCGGACTGCGCCTGAGCGCCCAGCGCGAGTTCAGCCATTTGGCGACGGCCGAGAACGAAGTGATGCTTGAGCTGAAGTGGTATCACTACTGACCTGACACACCACTCGCTCCCACAGGGGTTATGTGGCGTTCAACAAAATGCATGCACACCTTTCACCCCCCCCGACGAATCCACTTCTAGACTTTATCTATGAGTCGCGTATCGGCTTGGGAGAGTGAGACGTGGTGGTATGTGGGATGGCTTGCTTTAAAGCCTGGCAGCAGCAGAAGGATCAGGCCGCCGCCCGGGCCTGTCACTCGCCATAAGTCGCTTTCAGACATCCAGTGAAACCAAATGCCTGCGACCATGGCCCAAATCCTATACCGGGAGAATTCCATGAGCCGTGCCTTCGTCAATGAAGATAACGCCGCCGCGCAAGCCGATCAGCCAGTCGAACGGCAGATCAGCGCGCAGCCCAATTACGTCACGCCGCAAGGCCTGAACCTGTTGCAGGGAAAAGTCACCGAACTGCAAACCCTGCACGCCGAACAATCGGCAAAAGGCGAGCAGGCCGACAAGCAGCGCCTGGCGGATCTCGAACGTGATCTGCGTTACTTCAAGCAGCGCCTGGGCAGCGCTCAGGTAGTACCCACCGCGACGTCGACCGAGAAAGTGCAGATCGGCAGTTGGGTGACCTACGCCGATGAGCACGCCACCGAGCGCCGGGTACAACTGGTGGGCGAAGATCAGGCCGATGCCGCCCACGGCCTGATCAATTGGGGTTCACCACTGGGACGGGCACTGCTCGGTGCGCGACTCAACGATGAAGTGCTGTGGCAGCGCCCTGCCGGGGATCAACTGATTGAGGTGATCCGTATCGAACCGGCTTAGACAACGCCCTGGGCCAGCATGGCATCGGCGACCTTGACGAAGCCGGCAATGTTTGCGCCCTTGACGTAGTTGACCCGGCCGTCCTCCTCACCGTAATGCACGCAAGCGTGGTGAATCGACTGCATGATCGCGTGCAGCTTGCTGTCCACTTCGCCGCCGGTCCATGCCAGGCGCATGGCGTTCTGCGACATTTCCAGCCCGCTCACCGCTACACCACCGGCGTTGGACGCCTTGCCCGGCGCGAACAGAATGTCGGCTTCGATGAACAGGTCCACCGCCTCGAGAGTGGTCGGCATGTTCGCGCCTTCGGCCACGCAGATGCAGCCGTTGCGCAGCAAGGTGCGAGCGGCTTCGGCATCCAGTTCGTTTTGCGTCGCGCACGGCAGCGCGATGTCGCAGCTCAGACTCCATGGCAGCTCACCGGCGCGGAACTCCAGGCCAAAGCGACCGGCCAGTTCACGGATGCGCCCGCGCTGTACATTTTTCAGTTCCAGTACCGCCAGCCATTGCTCCTCGGTCAAACCGCTTTCGCAATACAAGGTGCCTTCGGAGTCGGACAGCGAAATCACTTTACCGCCCAGATCCATGACCTTGCGCGCTGCGTATTGCGCAACGTTGCCGGAGCCGGAGATCGCTACGCGTTTACCTTCAACGGCCAGGCCGCGACGCTTGAGCATTTCTTCGGCGAAGTACACGCAACCGAAACCGGTGGCTTCCGGGCGAATCAGGCTGCCGCCGTAGCTTGGGCCTTTGCCGGTCAGCACGCTGGTGAACTGGTTGCTCAGGCGCTTGTACTGGCCAAACAGGAAACCGATTTCCCGCGCGCCGACACCGATATCACCGGCCGGTACGTCGACGTCAGCACCGATGTGGCGGTACAACTCGCTCATGAAGGCCTGGCAGAAGCGCATGACTTCCGCGTCGCTTTTGCCTTTGGGGTCGAAGTCCGAACCGCCCTTGCCGCCGCCCATGGGCAATGACGTCAGGGAGTTTTTGAAGGTCTGCTCGAAGGCGAGGAATTTCAGGACGCCCATGTTCACCGACGGATGGAAACGCAGGCCACCCTTGTACGGCCCGATCGCGCTGTTCATCTGGATGCGGAAGCCACGATTGACCTGGACCTTGCCCTGATCGTCGACCCACGACACGCGAAACACCACCGCCCGCTCCGGCTCGCAGATGCGTTCCAGGATGCCGGAGGTCAGGTAATGCGGATTGGCTTCAAGAAACGGCCACAGGGTACGCAGGACTTCTTCGACAGCCTGGTGAAATTCGGGTTGGTCCGGGTCGCGTTTTTTCAAGCGCGCAAGGAAGGATTCGACGGATTCGATCATGGAAAAGTCTCGGCAAATTTATTGTCGTTGGAGGTGATTGAGCCGGACTGTAACAAACGATTCGCGCACAGGAACAGCGCAAAATGTCGCGATTATGAAATTAAATGGTGCACAGGATATAAATTAACCTGGTTTTTTGACCATTCTTGCACCTGAATGGGGATTCACAATTCAAGTCTTGCACCATCAGGTACACCGCCATCGCGAGCAGGCTCGCTCCCACAAGGGATGTATGCTGGATTGGGATTTGTGGCCTCCACAAAACCCTGTGGGAGCGAGCTTGCTCGCGATGAATGCGCCGCGGTATCGCTGAAAAAAAGCACAAAAAAACGGAGCCCGAAGGCTCCGCTCCTTATGCAACCAACCCGAAATCAGGCCAGTTTCTTGTGCCGTACACGGTGCGGCTGTGCAGCCGCTTCGCCGAGGCGTTTTCTACGATCGGCTTCGTACTCGGTGTAGTTGCCTTCGAAGAACACCGCTTGCGAGTCGTCTTCGTACGCCAGGATGTGAGTCGCGACGCGGTCCAGGAACCACCGGTCGTGGGAGATCACAATGGCGGCGCCCGGGAAGTCCAGCAGGGCTTCTTCCAGGGAACGCAGAGTTTCGACGTCGAGGTCGTTGGACGGTTCGTCGAGCAGCAGGACGTTGCCGCCCTCCTTCAGGGTCAGGGCCAGGTGCAAGCGACCGCGCTCACCACCGGACAGGTCCTTGACGAACTTCTGCTGGTCGCCGCCCTTGAAGTTGAAGCGACCGACATAGGTACGCGACGGGATCTCGTAGTTGCCGATGCGAATCTGGTCGGAACCGTCGGAGATCTGCTGGAACACGGTCTTGCTGCCGTCCAGGTCCTCGCGGCTCTGATCCACACAAGCAAGCTGCACGGTTTCACCGACTTCGATGCTGCCCGAATCCGGCGTTTCCTTGCCCATCAGCATGCGGAACAGTGTCGACTTACCGGCACCGTTACCGCCGATCACGCCAACGATGGCGCCTTTAGGCATGGAGAACGACAGGTTGTCGATCAGCACGCGGTCGCCATAGCCCTTGGTGACGTTCTTGAATTCGATGACCTTGTCGCCCAGGCGCGGACCGGCCGGGATGTAGATCTCGTTGGTTTCGCTGCGTTTCTGGAATTCCTGCGACTGCATTTCTTCGAAGCGTTGCAGACGAGCCTTGGATTTCGACTGGCGGGCCTTGGCGCCTTTGCGCACCCACTCCAGTTCTTCCTTCATGGCTTTTTCGTGGGCCGACTGCTGCTTGGATTCGGCAGCCAGACGATCGGACTTGGCTTCCAGCCAACCCGAATAGTTACCCTCGTAAGGAATGCCCGCGCCGCGGTCGAGCTCCAGGATCCAGCCGGCAACGTTGTCCAGGAAGTAACGGTCGTGCGTGATCGCGACCACGGTGCCCGGGAAGTCGTGCAGGAAGTGCTCAAGCCACGCAACGGAGTCGGCGTCCAGGTGGTTGGTCGGTTCGTCGAGCAGCAGCATGTCCGGGGCGGACAGCAGCAGGCGGCACAGGGCCACACGACGCTTCTCACCACCGGACAGGACTTCAACCTTGGCGTCCCAGGCCGGCAGACGCAGCGCGTCGGCGGCGACTTCCAGTTGACGATCGAGGTTGTGACCGTCACTGGCCTGCAGGATCGCTTCGAGCTTGGCCTGTTCGGCAGCCAGTTTGTCGAAGTCGGCGTCTTCTTCAGCGTAAGCCGCGTAGACCTCATCCAGGCGAGCCTGGGCGTTCTTGATCACGCTGACCGCTTCCTCGACCACTTCACGCACGGTCTTGGTCGGGTCCAGGATCGGCTCTTGCGGCAGATAACCGATATTCAGCTCCGGCATCGGACGGGCTTCGCCCTCGAACTCGGTGTCGACGCCGGCCATGATTTTCAGCAGCGTGGACTTACCCGAACCGTTGAGGCCGAGTACGCCGATCTTGGCGCCGGGGAAGAACGACAGAGAAATGTTTTTCAGGATTTCCCGCTTCGGCGGAACAACTTTGCCCAGCCGATGCATGGTGAATACGTATTGAGCCATGGAGAACCTTGGGTCAGTGACAGATGAATGATTGGAGCGCAGGCGATGCCCGGGCCAGACCGTGCGCGTCGTCCGTAAGAGGCGACGCTGAAAAAGTCTGAGTCTAGGAGCTGGTCCAGACGCTGTTAAAATGTAACGAGCGAAGGAAAGACAAGGCGAAAACAGGCGAGGACGCGGAGTTTACGAGTTGTAAATGAGCAGTCCGAGCCTGTTTTCAACGCAGTATTTCCGAGAGCAGTAGTTTTAGCAGTGTCTGGGCTCCCGCGTAACCGGCAAAGCTACCTGAATGACCGGTGGCAGTCCAGCCGACGGGCAGGGGCTGGCACTTCGCCACAACTCAAGGCATGCTAGCCGCCCTTCGGGCGTCCGGCTTATAGTGCACGTCGCGCCAGTCCAGCCATACCGCAGGATTACAGCTTGTCCATTGTCCCTCCGCCTCTGACTTCCAGTGCGCCGGCCACAGCGCCCGGCTCCCCCCTGCGCGGAACCTTGAAGGGCACCTTGGCGACACTCGTATTGTTGCTGCTGGCCCTGCTGTTCTGGCAGTTGCTCGACCAACTGCGGGAAACCCAGAAGAACCAGCGCCAGTACACCATCGACTACACCGCCGATCTGGCCGCGCAGGTCAGCCTGAACATGGCGCTCAACGCACAGATCGCCCTCAACCTGTTACCGATCGTCGAGCAACCGCGGGACGCCGATGAACTGCAGGCCCTGTTGCGCAAGTTGCAACAGTCGCTGCCTGATCTGCGCAGCCTGGCGTTGCTCAGCCCCTCGGGAAGAGTCATCAGCGACAGCGCTCCCGTCAGCGATGACAGCGACTACCTGGGTGAACTGGTACGCCGCAGCCACGCCCAGGCGCACTATTTCAGCAACGCCACCGACGGTTCCGTGGTGCATTTATTGTTGCATCAGGCCAGCGGCAGTTCCCGAGGCTATTGGGTCTTGCGCCTGACACCCACCTTCTTTTCGTCCCTGACCAAGCAACGCGAGGCCGGCGGCCGCCCGTTGTGGCTGGTGGAGAACCGCATCAATCATCAGATCATCAGCCGTGACGAAGCGCTGCCCTCGGTCAATCCGGGCACGCTGACCGCGGACGATGTCGCCAACAGCGTGCTGACCGTTGCGCTGAGCAGCAGCGATTGGCAACTGCGCGGCTTGTTCGACCGCCAGCGCGTGCTGGAAGAGCTGCTGCCGGCATTCATCGGCAAATGCCTGCTGGGCCTGGCGTTTTCCATGCTGCCGTTCCTCGCCTTGCTCAACACGCGCCGGCGTCAACGCCAGCTGAATGAAGGCCGCCGGCGCTACCAGGACATTTTCGAAGGCACCGGCGTGGCCTTGTGCGTCCTCGACATGTCCGGGCTCAAGGTCTTTTTCGACAAGGCACAGCTGCAGGGCAGCGAGCAACTGCAAGCGTGGCTGGCGATCCCGGAGCAACGCCGGCCATTGCTCAAGGAACTGCGGATCACAGAGGTCAACCAGGTAGCGCTGCAACTGCTTAATGTCGATAGCGCCGACAAAGCCTGGAAACTGCTGATCGACGGTAATCCACAAGACGGCACCACCATCGGCGACCAGGTGCTCGATGCGATGCTCAACCAGCAGCAACAGCTCGAGCTGGAAATCAAGCTCCAGGACGCCAGTGGTCGCGACCAGCACCTGTGGCTGGTGCTGCGCCTGCCGCAAACCCCGGACGACTATAAAGCAGTGATCCTGAGCATCACCGACATCACTAGCCGCAAGCTCATCGAACTGTCGCTGCAGGAGCGCGAAGGTTTCTGGTCGGACGTGGTGCGCACTGTGCCGGATCACCTGTATGTGCAGGATGTGATCAGCCAGCGCATGATCTACAGCAACCATCACCTGGGCCAGACCCTGGGTTACAACCGCACCGAACTGCACCAGATGGGCGAGTACTTCTGGGAAATCCTCCTGCATCCCGAAGACGCCGACTACTACCATCGCTCCCGCCAGATCCAGCGTCAGGCCGGTTATCGCCAATTGATGCAGTGCCAGTTGCGCTTCCGCCATCGGGACGGCCAGTGGCGACGCTTCGAGATTCGCGAGCAGGCACTGGCCCGGGACAAGAACGACCAGGTCACGCGGATCATCGGCGTGGCCAAGGACATCACCGACCAGATCGAAGCCAGCGAGTCCCTGCGCGACAGCGAGCAGCGCTACCGGATGCTCGCCGAAAGCATCAGCGACGTGATCTTCTCCACCGACAGCCGCCTCAACCTCAATTACGTCAGCCCTTCGGTGCAAGCGGTGCTGGGTTACGACGCCGAGTGGATTTTCCAGAACGGCTGGCAATCGACCATCGCCAACCCGCAACAACTGACCGGCATCTACCACCTGATGGACCGGGTCAGCAAAGCGCTGGATCAACCGGACCAACTGGCGTTGCTGCGCAGCCAGGTGCAAACCCAGCTGTTCCTGTTCGATTGCCTGCGGGCCGACGGGCGCAAGATCCCGATCGAACTGCGCCTGGTATTGGTCTGGGACGAACACGGCACGTTCGAAGGCGTGCTCGGCGTCGGCCGCGACATCAGCCAGCAACGCCGGGCCGAAAAAGACCTGCGCATGGCCGCCACGGTATTCGAACACTCGACCTCGGCGATCCTGATCACCGACCCGGCCGGCTACATCGTCCAGGCCAACGAAGCCTTCAGTCGTGTCAGCGGTTACGCCATGGAGCAGGTCCTCGACCAGTTGCCGAACATGCTGACGGTCGACGACCAGCAGGAAGCCCATCTGCGTTACGTGCTCAAGCAATTGGGCCAGCACAGCACCTGGGAAGGCGAAGTCTGGCTCAAGCGCCGTAATGGCGAGCATTACCCGGCCTGGGTCGGGATCACCGCCGTGCTCGACGATGAAGGCGACCTGGCCAGTTATGTGTGTTTCTTCAGCGACATCAGTGAGCGCAAGGCCAGCGAGCAGCGGATTCACCGCCTCGCCTACTACGATGCCCTGACCCACCTGCCCAACCGTTCGCTGTTCCAGGATCGCCTGCACACGGCACTGCAATCGGCCGAACGGCAGAAGTCGTGGGTGGTGCTGATGTTCCTCGACCTCGACCGCTTCAAGCCGATCAACGACTCCCTGGGCCACGCCGCCGGCGACCGCATGCTCAAGGAAATGGCCACGCGCCTGCTCGGTTGCGTCGCCGATGACGACACCGTGGCGCGCATGGGCGGTGACGAATTCACCTTGCTCCTGCAACCGCGAGCCAACCGTGAAATCGCCCTGAACCGGGCGATCCATGTGGCCGAACAGATTCTTGCCAGCCTGGTGAAACCCTTCGTACTCGAAGGTCGCGAGTTCTTCGTCACGGCCAGTATCGGCATCGCCCTGAGTCCGCAGGACGGCAACGAACTCAGCCAGTTGATGAAGAACGCCGACACCGCGATGTACCACGCCAAGGAGCGTGGCAAGAACAACTTCCAGTTCTATCAGGCGGACATGAACGCCAGTGCGCTGGAGCGACTGGAGCTGGAAAGCGACTTGCGCCATGCCCTGGAACAGAACGAATTCGTGCTGTATTACCAGCCGCAGTTCAGCGGTGACGGCAAGCGCCTGACCGGCGCCGAGGCGCTGTTGCGCTGGCGTCATCCACGCCGCGGGCTGGTGCCGCCAGGGGATTTCATCCCGGTGCTCGAAGAGCTCGGACTGGTGGTGGATGTCGGCGACTGGGTGATCAGCGAAGCCTGCCGCCAACTCAAGGCCTGGCATCAGGCCAGGGTACGGGTGCCGAAGGTGTCGGTGAACATCTCGGCGCGGCAGTTCTCCGATGGTCAGCTCGGCACACGAATTGCCACCATCCTCAAGGAAACCGGCCTGCCGCCGGCATGCCTGGAACTGGAACTGACCGAAAGTATCCTGATGCGCGAAGTCAGCGAGGCGATGCAGATCCTCGACGGCCTGAAAAACCTCGGCCTGAGCATTGCAGTCGACGATTTCGGTACCGGTTATTCATCGCTCAATTACCTCAAGCAATTCCCGATCGACGTTCTGAAGATCGACCGCACCTTTGTCGATGGCCTGCCCAGCGGCGAGCAAGATGCACAAATTGCCCGGGCAATCATTGCCATGGCCCACAGCCTCAACCTGGCGGTGATCGCTGAAGGCGTGGAAACCCATGAGCAGCTGGATTTCCTGAGGGAACACGGTTGCGACGAGGTGCAGGGTTACCTGTTCGGACGGCCGATGCCGGCCAATCGGTTCGAGGCCCAATACAGTAACGATGCATTGTTCATGTTTGATTGAACGCTGCCCAACCAGCTCAACGCGCCTTGAACACCGTACTCATTTCATGCACTCGCACCGGCCGCCCAGGTTCTTCGACACGGGCAGAGAGCGCAGGCAGCGTCGTACCTTGCGCCACCATCGGCCCGCTGCTGAAGTTCACGGTGATGCGCGTTCCATCCGCATAGCTTGATTGCTGGAGCGCGCGATCTGTCGACAACACCTTGAAGTCCGCTATCGCCACTCTGAACAGTCGCTCGTGCAGCGGGCGGAAGATTCGGTCATAGGCTGCGATCACCGGCAGATCACGATCGAGCACTTCATCGGCGAGGTGATAAAGCGGCGGCACCATGTACAACAATTGCAGGAGCGCCGTCGCCTCCCAGTCATTGCTGAACTTCAATGAGCCGTACTCCCAGTGATGGGTTGTCACGACGCTGTCATGCAAGGCGATCTGATAAAGCGGCAGGCGAAACCGTGGCGAGCGCACATAACGGGCGATCGAAGGCTTGAGCGGTACAGGCTTGAAGTAAAGACTGGGCGTTTCGTCGGGCCAGTAACGGCCTCGATAGTACGGCGAGCGTGAATCCTTCATATCAGGATCCATCCAGGCGAAGGGCTGCGTCGTCATGCCCTGGGCAAACGCGAACTGCGGGGCGTACCAGGACAACCCGCCTTCCGTTCCGGTCACCAGGCCAAATGCCCGGGCAGGATAAGCGAGCCTCTGGCGCACACTCTGACTGTCCTGCGATTCACTGGTCTCGCGGCCGGGCGTATAGTCCTCGCGCGGTGGGCCGGCGCCATCCACATCCAGGAAATAGCTGTTGAGCCCAGCGTTTTCTGCAATCGCATCGATGCGTTTTCGAGCATAGTCATGGGCTGCACGAGCACTGACATACACCCCACGTCCGGCAAAACCGATGGCGGGTTGGCCGTTTTGATCCCGGTAACCGGCATTCGCCAACTCATCGCCCATCTGCGCGGTAGACCAGGTTGCCGTAAGTTTTGAGGGGTGGGCGCTGCCATAGCTGTCGTAGACGCCGACCAGGTAACCCGCCGCCTTGGCTTGTTCAATGGCTTCAGGGTGCCAAAGCGCCGTTCGCCACTCACTGACACCCAGCCAGGCACGGCGCAATCCAGCCGATTGCAGCGCGCTGACCAGGTCGGTCGACAGACCGCCTCCCCAACGTCGGGCGGGGGCCAACAGCGGACCGAAGGCCTGCTCCATGGCGACGCTCATATCCCGTGCCCACGCCACTTCACCACCTGGGTCATGCCCGCCCGACAGCGGTGTCACTTCGGGACGGGCAATCACCTTCAACAGTGCCGCGTTGAGCGCTCGAACCACCTCTCTTTTCAGCCATGGCTCAATATCACCCGGGTTCCTGGCAGCCGCCTTGAACGCCTTCTCGACGGCTTTGCGCTTTTCATCATCAAGCGCCTTCCACAGACGCCCCGCCAGTTGCGTGTCATCGCCTTGCTGACGCTGGAACTGTTCCAGAAACGCTCGCCATTGAACGATGTCCGCGACTTTCAGCGGATCGTTGCCCCATAGATAGATATGGGACGCCCCTCCTAACCGGGCGACCTCGGGCGTCGCGGCAATCTTGTCGTTCAAGGAGACAAACTGGCCGTTTGCCTGCAGCCACTGCCGGTATCCACGCGCCCCCGACAACGGGTCCGGCGGGCCGGGCACAAATCGCAGGGTATAAGCGGCATCAGGGGATAGAGAGGAGAAACGGTGAGTAAAGCCAGGTCGTGCCCGATCAGCCCTGCGTTCGACATCAAACGTTGTATCCAGGGGTGTCTCCAACAGCCAGGTCACGGAAAGCCCCTCTCGCAGCTCCGTCCAGAACGGCATGGAAAGAATACTCAGCACACTTTCCGGCTCGTAACGACGCACCATCCAGTCAAGCCACCCGGGGTCGTCCGCCGGCACATAACTGCCCTCGCCAAAAGGAAATGCGTAGGCCTTGATGGCCCCGGGATCCGCAGTCCGAGGCCAGTTCAAGACCGATGGACTTCGTGACCGGACTGACACCCGCAACGCACCAAGCTCGATACTGGCCGTGACCTTGTACCGGGCCGCACCTGCAACCACTTGCCATTCGCGATCCGACAGCCGCTCCACCGTGCCGCCGCTGAACGCCGGGGACGCCAGCGCCAGGCGCTTGCCTTGTGAAGTCGTGAGCGAAATGGCCAACGTGGCCGGCTCAATTGCAAACTGCCCGACGGAACTGTCCAGCAGCACAGGGGCATTAGCCAAGGCGTACGTCGAGCCGGGCATCATGCAAGCCAACACGATGGCCCATACAAGGGCTATCCAACGACATGGGCAAGCCTGCGCGGAAACAGGCGTGGTAGGCATCTGATCGGTCACGGGCATCATCCATCGGCCTCCTGTCCAGCGTTCAGGGGCAAGACGTTCGTCAGCTCAAGTCTTCATCCAGGCTTCCAGAACAGGGTGTGCCCCGCAAAAAAACAAGGATGCCCATCTCGGCTCCGCGCTTCAGGGATAATTTGTGTCCGAATATTCAGCCGCGCACCGTGAATGCCACTTGTCTGCGACATGATGCCGTTTCATATGCCATCTAAAACCCATTGGGTTAGAATGCCTCCCTTTTCCGCCCCCGATCCTTGAGGACCGCCATGTTCAGCCGTGATTTGACTATTGCCAAGTACGACGCCGACCTTTTTGCCGCCATGGAGCAAGAAGCTCAGCGCCAGGAAGAACACATCGAGCTGATCGCTTCGGAAAACTACACCAGCCCAGCGGTGATGGAAGCTCAAGGCTCGGTACTGACCAACAAGTACGCCGAAGGCTACCCGGGCAAGCGCTACTACGGTGGTTGCGAGTACGTCGACGTCGTCGAGCAGCTTGCAATTGATCGAGCAAAAGAGCTGTTCGGTGCCGACTACGCCAACGTTCAGCCGCACGCCGGTTCGCAAGCCAACAGCGCCGTTTACCTGGCCCTGCTGTCGGCTGGCGACACCATCCTGGGCATGAGCCTGGCCCACGGTGGTCACCTGACCCACGGTGCCAGCGTTTCGTCTTCGGGCAAGCTGTACAACGCCATCCAGTACGGCATCGACGCCAACGGCCTGATCGACTACGACGAAGTCGAGCGCCTGGCCGTTGAGCACAAGCCGAAAATGATCGTGGCCGGTTTCTCTGCCTACTCGCAGATCCTCGACTTCCCGCGCTTCCGTGCAATCGCCGACAAGGTAGGTGCCTACCTGTTCGTCGACATGGCCCACGTGGCCGGCCTGGTCGCCGCTGGTGTCTACCCGAACCCGGTTCCATTCGCTGACGTCGTGACCACCACCACCCACAAGACCCTGCGCGGTCCTCGTGGCGGCCTGATCCTGGCTCGCGCCAACGCCGACATCGAGAAGAAGCTGAACTCCGCCGTATTCCCGGGCGCCCAGGGCGGCCCGCTGGAGCACGTGATCGCGGCCAAGGCGATCTGCTTCAAGGAAGCGCTGCAGCCTGAGTTCAAGGCTTACCAGCAACAAGTGGTGAAGAACGCCCAGGCCATGGCCAGCGTGTTCATCGAGCGCGGTTTCGACGTGGTTTCCGGTGGTACTCAGAACCACCTGTTCCTGCTGTCGCTGATCAAGCAGGAAATCTCCGGTAAAGACGCCGATGCCGCGCTGGGCAAAGCGTTCATCACCGTGAACAAGAACTCCGTGCCAAACGATCCACGCTCCCCGTTCGTCACCTCCGGCCTGCGCTTCGGCACCCCGGCAGTGACCACTCGTGGCTTCAAGGAAGCAGAGTGCAAGGAACTGGCCGGCTGGATCTGCGACATCCTGGCTGACCTGAATAACGAAGCGGTGATCGATGCCGTTCGTGAGAAGGTCAAGGCCATCTGCAAGAAGCTGCCGGTATACGGCGCTTAATCAGCCCCGCTAAATCCGCAGCATGAAAAACCGGCCAATTGATTGGCCGGTTTTTTTTCGTCTGCACTAATGTCCTCACACGCCGGAAATATATCTGGTGCCGTTGTTCTGCGTTCAACACTCAAAACCTGAAACAATAACCCCCTCCAAAAAACTGCCTGAAACAGATAATTAACTGTTACTGTTAGCTCACAAAAACAACAACAAAATAACCAACCAACTATATTTGCCCTGACTCACAACTTCCCACACGCACCTGGTTGCACTGACAATATCGAAAGCAACACCCCACGCTAAAAAACAACTCATAAAATTCAAGGATGAATTAATGACTACAAACAGACAAAAGTCTTTCATAGCAACATTGGAACTGGACAATCAACATGTTGACTTCCTAGGTTCATTACATGGCACGCCCGCCATACGCAACGACTCATTGTTCTCTGGCGGTTTTTACACCGGAGCACCAACACCACGGGACGATTCTCATCTGCTAGGCCGTCGTCCTGTACAGGAAGTCCACAACGCTGTGCCGATCACGATTTACTTTCGTTGTACAGATGATTACTACCACCTTTATATCCGCTCCCATACCACTTACACAGGGCATTGCGTGAGCAAGGATTTTGCCGGGGTTCTAGGTGCATTTCTTCCCGCTGGCAGCGACACCACATCGTTCAACCTCCTGAACCTGGAAAACCGGATCATCACCCTGGAAGACATGGGCAGTGATATCCAGCGACTCCGGCTCAAGGTTCGTCACTCGAAGAAAATCGGCAGCATCCGTCGCAGGGGGGCGCCTTATAGCTATCTGGCCGAAATTGATGATAAAGGCATGGTATTCAAGTTGCGAATCATCGAGCGCAATGCATCGTTCCTGAGTGATCCGAACGAAGTCTGACACACAGCACAAACATCGCTCGCACGTTATTCCCGCTGCAGGAACAGCGCCTATCCACCAATACTCAAAACCTTCAGGTACAAACATGAGCACTGACCAGGAAAAATCATTCATTGCAACTCTCAGCACTCGCTATGGCCGCCCTCATTTTCCAAAGTTGACGTACCGCAAAAAAATCACAACTCCACGCCCTGACTACGAAGCGTTTACGTTCTCTCATTATATCGATGTTTCCAACTACCTCTTCTTGAAGCCTGGCATCCCCAGCGACGCACTGAAATTTTACTTCAGGTGTCTCGACGACTATTACACCCTCTATATATTCACTCCAGGCGAGTATTACTACATGACAGTAAGTAGAGAGGAGAAAGATTTCTTGAATGCTTATGCAACGAACGATGGCGACCAGACGACTTTCAACTTGCTGGATGCAAGAGGCAAAATCATCACGCTGGATCAACTCGATAACGACACACCCACCATCAGGATACAGACGCGAGGGGGTCACCTTCTGCGGGCGGGTCTGAGCCGCAATAAATATGACCCCAAGGTCGGGACATTCATTCGGACCAACGCAACCCGCAGCTCGAGCATCCTGGACTTCAAACTGAACATCCTTCAACGCAATGTGCCTTATTAGGGGAAGTCGCTGCGCGAATACCGCCTGCGCATCATGGTTAACCAGTCTGCCCGTAGCACGAGAAAGCCTGGCCAGTAATGGCTGGGCTTTTTTCATCCGTATTTTTCACTGGATCGTGATGCATCGCGCAACTGGTCAGACCGGTCATGCCAATTTTTAGATTTTCACTTGTATTTCGGAAAAAACCGAGCGTAGACTGCGCCTGCACTGGACATACCGGTAAGACCACAATAATTAAGTCCTGAATCTGATGTGTTCCGCACACGGCAGCCAGGACACCGACCAGGATTCCTCCCATGCTCAGATGGTGCTCGCGTTCAATCTTCCTCCAAGTGGTTCTCGGACTGGTGCTCGGCATCGTCTGCGGGCTGACCCTTCCCGAATACTCCGCTCAGCTCAAACCGCTCGGTGACGGTTTTATCAAGCTGATCAAAATGCTCATTGGCTTGATTGTGTTTTGCGTAGTGGTCAGCGGCATCAGCGGTGCTGGCGACCTGAAGAAGGTCGGCCGTATCGGCCTCAAATCGGTGATCTACTTCGAAGTGCTGACCACCATCGCCCTGGTGATCGGCCTGGTGTTCGCCTTCAGCACCGGCATCGGAAGCGGCGCGAACATTCACCTGGAGCAGCTTTCCGCAGCCGACATGGGCGACATTGCCCAGCGCGGCCAGCACATGCACACCACCACGCAGTTCCTGATGGACCTGATACCGACGTCGGTGATCGGAGCCTTTGCCGATAACAACATCCTGCAGGTCCTGCTGTTCTCCGTGCTGTTCGGCAGTGCGCTGAATCTGGTGGGCGAGGCGGCATCGGGTATTTCGCGGCTGATCAATGAACTCAGCCACGTGATTTTCCGCATCATGGGCATGATCGTGCGCCTGGCGCCGATCGGTGTGTTCGGTGCGATCGCCTTCACCACCAGCAAATATGGCCTGGACTCGCTGCAGCACCTGGGCAGCCTGGTCGGCCTCTTCTACCTGACCTGCGTGGCTTTCGTGACGCTGATTCTCGGTCTGGTGATGCGCCTCTCCGGCCTGAAGATGTGGCCATTGCTCAAATACCTGCGCGAAGAACTGCTGATCGTCATGGGCACCGCTTCGTCCGACGCCGTGCTGCCACAAATCATGCGCAAGCTTGAGCATCTGGGCATCGGCAGCTCGACGGTCGGTCTGGTGATTCCAACGGGTTACTCGTTCAACCTCGACGGTTTCTCGATCTACCTGACCCTGGCCATCGTGTTCATCGCCAATGCCACCGGCACGCCGCTGGCAATGACCGACCTGCTGACGATTCTGTTGGTATCGTTGATCACCTCCAAGGGGGCCCACGGCATTCCGGGCTCGGCGCTGGTGATTCTGGCGGCCACCCTGACGGCCATTCCGGCCATTCCGGTGGTGGGTCTGGTGCTGGTACTGGCCGTGGACTGGTTCATGGGCATCGGCCGGGCCCTGACCAACCTGATCGGCAACTGTGTGGCGACCGTCGCCATTGCGCGGTGGGAAAAGGACATCGATGTGCAGCGGGCGAACAAGGTACTTTCGGGCCAGGCGGGTTATACCTTCCAGCCGAGAAAACCGGTCGCACCGGCGCATCAGCAGGAATTCTGAATCAACGGTGTGCCGGCCTCGCCTTGGCCGGCACACCTTCACCCCTTTTAGATGCTCATGGAGCGAACAGTGATTACCTCGTCGACCGTTGTAACTTCAGTCGTGGAAAAACTTCGGGCCGCTTTGGCCCGAGGTCAGTGGCGCTCCGGCGAAATGCTGCCGGGGCAACGTGAACTGGCCGAACAACTGGGTATCAGCCGCCCGAGCCTGCGTGAGGCGGTCATCGTCCTGGAAACCCTTGGCCTGGTGCGTTCGATGCCGGGCAAAGGCGTCGTCGTGCTCGAGGCCAGTCTCAGCGATGGCCAGTCCCACGACAGCGCGGTGGCCGCAGCGAGCCTGGAAGACGTGCTGCAACTGCGCTACACCCTGGAGCCGTTCATAGTCGGTCTCGTGGCCCAGTCCATCAGCAGCAAGGAAGTCGGGCAACTGCGCCTGACCCTGATGGACATGCGCGAAGCCCTGGAGGCCAATGACAGTGAAGCCGGCGTCAGCGCCTACATCGCGTTCCACGAAGAGCTGTTCACGCTGACGTCGAACCCGATCTTCCAGAGCGTGGTCCAGCAAACCAGCAATGCCCTCAAGCAAAGCGCCGAAGTGTTGCGCAACTCCCCGGAGCATCTGGCTGAACGCCTAGAAGAAAACGAAGCCGTGGTGCGGGCGATCCGCAGCAAGAACAGCGCTCAGGCCAGCGTCGAGATGCGTCGGCACATTTTGCGCGAAGGCCAGCGCATGGGCATCGAACTGAACATTCCGGAAGACAACCTCGGCAGTTGAAACCTCTTCGAACTGGAGATTGGCCATGAACAACTACGCCTCGCCACAAACGCTCGCTACCCTGCCCGTCCGCCCTTCGGTGGATGATCTGTATTCGCGGGTCCTGGACGCCATTTTCGAACAGCGCATCCATTCGGCCAGCCGCTTTACCGAAGAAAGCCTGGCGCAGATGTTCGGTGCAAGGCGCAGCGACATGCGTGACGTGCTGACGCGACTGTCCCATCAGCAGGTCATCATCCTTCGCGTCAACCATCGTCCCCGCGTCGCTGAACTTGATGTCGAGCAGACCCGGCAAACACTGCATGCCCGGCGCCTGGCCGAGGTCATGCTGGTGCGGTTGGCCTGCCAGCGACCCTGCGCGCAAGGCTTGAAGCGCCTGCGGACACTGGTCGACAACGAGCGTCAATGCGCCGAACGTGGCCGGGCGATTCGCTTGTCGGTAGAGTTTCATTTGCAGTTGGCACAAATGGCGGGAAATGCACCGCTAGCGCATTTTCTTGAGAGCCTGGTACCGCTGACTTCGTTGGCGATTGCGCAGTTTGACCTGCAGCAGAAGGATTATTACGTGGAGCACATGGAGATGCTGGATGCGCTGGAGCGAGGAGATGCCGCGACGGCGCAAGTCGTGCTCAATCGGCATCTGGACTATCTGGAAGATTTGTTGTTGAACCCTGCATCGGCACTGGGCCAAAACTGTGCCGCAGGTTAAACCGCTTTCGCGAGCAGGATCGCCCCCATAGGGAACTGCACTTCAAATGTGGGAGCGAGCCTGCTCGCGATGCGACTCAAGGCTCACTGCAATGTCTGACTTTAATCCGCCGCCACCCGAGCAAAACCCGCGCGAATCTTCTCTTCCGGCAAATCATCGGCAATGAACACGATCACACTCTCGCGCACGTCGTCTTCCGCCCACTCGGTATCCCAGTCGAAACCATAAAGTTTCAGCACCCCCTGAAACACCATGCGACGCGATTCGCCGAGGATATTCAACACGCCTTTGTAGCGCAGCAGTTGCTTGCCATGGTCTTCCAGCAGTTCATTCATGAACTCGCTGAGCCTGTCGATATCCAGCGGCTTTTCAGTGCGCAGCACCAGGCTGGAAATGCGGTCGATGGATGGGGCCCGGCTGACCGGGCGCAAACTCACGCCGCCACCGAGGTCGGCGTTGAGGTTGAAGCCGCGCACATCGAGTAACTCGGCCAGGTCGATCTTGCCGTGGTCGACCACGCGGATCGGCGCACGGCGGTTGATACGGGTCAGGCGTTCGCTCAACGCGGTGAAGGTCGGCTCGTCCACCAGGTCGCGTTTGCTCACCAGCAAGCGGTCGGCGAATCCGACCTGCGCCTGGGCGATGGTCTGGGTCAGGTGCAAGTCGGCATGTGCCGCGTCCACCAGGGTGATGATGCCGTCGAGGATATAGCGCTCACGCAGCTCTTCGTCGATGAAAAAGGTTTGTGCCACCGGTGCCGGATCGGCCAGGCCGGTGCATTCGATCACCAGGCGGTCGAAGGCGATGTCGCCCTGGTCCAGACGCTCGAGCAACAGATAAAGCGCTTTGGTCAGGTCCGTGTGGATGGTGCAACAGACACAGCCATTGGACAGTGTCATCACCTGTACCGGCTCATCGCCCAACAGCTGGGTATCGATACCGGCATCGCTGAATTCGTTCTCGATCACCGCAATTTTCAGACCGTGCTCGGCCTTGAGCAGATGACGCAACAGGGTGGTCTTGCCGGCGCCGAGGAAGCCGCTGAGGATCGTGACCGGGATGGGAGAGGACAAAATTGATCTCCTGTTTCACAAAACTGATAAACAACACAAAACAAATGTGGGAGCGAGCTTGCTCGCGATAGCGGCTTAACATTCAACATCACTGTTGATTGACAGTCCGCCATCGCGAGCAAGCTCGCTCCCACAGGTATTGCTGTTAATCCGACAACCGGATCAACAGCACTTGGGCCCACCCTTGCCACCGTAACGGGCTTCCTGACGCTCGCGGAAGAACGCCTCGTAGTCCATCACCGGTTTGTCCGGGTGTTTGGTCTGCATATGCTCGACGTAGTTGTCGTAGTCGGGCATGCCGACCATCAGGCGCGCGGCCTGACCGAGGTATTTACCGAGGCGACTCAGGTCATTGAACATGCTGCAATCCTCTGATTACGCATCCGGCAGCGCCTGGAATGGCGATTCTTTATCCGTACGCTCTTTTTTACCCCAGGCGGCAATACCGACCTTGAGTGCATAGAACAGGATGCTGAACACCACGAACAGGAACAGCGCGGTCAGCGTCGCGTTGGTGTAGGCGTTGAAGATCACGTGCTGCATCTGGGTGATGTCCTTGGCCGGGGCGAGGATCTGGCCGTTGGCCAGCGCATCGCTGTATTTCTCCGCAAGGGCCAGGAAGCCGATCGCCGGGTTGGCGTCGAACAGCTTGATGAAGCCCGCTGTCGTGGTGCAGATCAACAGCCACACCGCCGGCAACATGGTGACCCAGACATACCGCTGGCGCTTCATCTTGATCAGCACGACGGTGCCGAGCATCAACGCGATACCGGCCAGCATCTGGTTAGAGATACCGAACAGCGGCCACAGGGTGTTGATGCCACCCAATGGATCGATCACGCCCTGGTACAGCAACCAGCCCCACATGGCCACACAACCGGCGGTGGCAATCAGGTTGGCGGTCCAGGATTCGGTACGTTTCAGCGCCGGGACGAAGGAGCCGAGCAAGTCCTGCAGCATGAAACGCCCGGCACGTGTACCGGCGTCGACCGCGGTCAGGATGAACAGCGCTTCGAACAGGATCGCGAAGTGGTACCAGAACGCCATGGTGTTCTCGCCCGGCAGAACGCTGTGCAGGATCTGCGCGATACCGACTGCCAGGGTCGGCGCACCACCGGCACGGGCCAGAATGGTGGTTTCACCGATGTCGTGGGCCACCGCTTGCAGCGCTTCCGGGGTAATGGCGAAGCCCCAGTTGCTGACGGCTGTCGCAACCGCCACCACATCACCGCCGACCACGGCCGCCGGGCTGTTCATGGCGAAGTACACGCCAGGCTCAATCACCGAAGCGGCAACCATGGCCATGATCGCCACGAAGGACTCCATCAGCATGCCGCCGTAACCGATGTAGCGGGCGTTGGTTTCGTTATCCAGCAGTTTCGGCGTGGTCCCGGAGGAGATCAGCGCATGGAAACCCGATACCGCGCCACAGGCGATGGTGATGAACAGGAACGGGAACAGACCGCCCTTCCATACCGGACCGGTGCCGTCGACGAACTGGGTCAGGGCCGGCATTTTCAGCTCGGGCATGGTCACCAGGATGCCGATGGCCAGGGCGACGATGGTGCCGATTTTCAGGAAGGTGGAGAGGTAGTCACGGGGCGCCAGGATCAGCCACACCGGCAACACCGCTGCAACAAAACCGTAACCGATCAACATCCAGGTGATCTGGATACCGGTAAAGCTGAACGCCTTGGCCCACACCGGATCCGCGGCAATCTGCCCGCCGAGCCAGATCGAACCGAGCAGCAACAGCACGCCGATCACCGAAATTTCGCCGATGCGGCCCGGGCGGATGTAGCGCATGTAGATGCCCATGAACATCGCGATCGGGATGGTCGCCATCACCGTGAAAATCCCCCACGGGCTCTCGGCCAGGGCTTTCACCACGATCAGCGCCAGCACCGCAAGGATGATGATCATGATCAGGAAGCAGCCGAACAGCGCGATGGTGCCGGGGATGCGGCCCATTTCTTCGCGGACCATGTCGCCCAGGGAACGACCGTTGCGGCGGGTGGACATGAACAGGACCATGAAGTCCTGAACTGCACCGGCCAGCACCACGCCGGCAATCAGCCACAGCGTGCCGGGCAGGTAGCCCATCTGCGCCGCCAACACCGGACCGACCAAAGGCCCCGCGCCGGCGATGGCGGCGAAGTGGTGACCGAACAGGATGTGCTTGTTGGTTGGAACGTAGTCCAGACCGTCATTATTGAGCACAGCGGGAGTGGCCCGCCGCGCATCGAGTTGCATGACATTGTTAGCGATGAACAGACTGTAGTAGCGGTAGGCGACCAGATAGATGGCCACGGCAGCGACCACAATCCACAAGGCGTTGATTGCCTCGCCTCGGCGCAATGCCACTACACCCAGGGCGCACGCACCTACGATTGCCAGCACCAGCCAAGGCAAATGGCGTAGCGGGCTATTATTATTTTTCATTTTATTATTCCAGCCAGAGTGGACAAGAAAGACAGCCACCCCGAGTTTAGCGCTCCTGACGGCAAAGACCATACCCCGACATTGGTCTAGACACCTGCACGCGCTGGCAGCCTCTGATCATGCGGGTCTATAGTCAGCGTACATTTCCGAGGATCGCGCCATGAGCGAGCACCCTGCCGAACGTCGCCGCTTCAAACGTATTGCGTTCGATGCCCGAACCGAGCTGAGTCAGGGCGAGTCCACTTGGACGGTGAAGTTGATTGATCTGTCGCTAAAGGGCTTGCTGATCGAGCGACCCGATCCGTGGCGGGGCAATCCGCAGCAGGATTTCCTGGTCGACATTCATCTGAGCGAAGAGGCCGACATCACCATGGATGTGCAACTGGCCCACGACGACCATGGTCAACTCGGGTTTGTCTGCCTGCACATCAGCCTGGAGTCCATCGAGCGCCTGCGGCGATTGATCGAGCTCAACCTGGCGGATGAGGCTGAGCTCGAGCGAGAGCTGGGCGCCCTGATCGAAATCTAGCCATCATCGAATTCCCCTGTAGGAGCGAGCCTGCTCGCGATTGCAATCTGACAGTCACATTACTGCTGGCTGACACACCGAAATCGCGAGCAGGCTCACTCCTACAGGGTTTGTGTTTCGTCTGTTAGTCACTCGAATAGCGCGTCCAGTGCCTGCTCCAGACGCGTGACAGCAATGATCTGCAAGCCAGCTGGCGCCTCCTTCGGCGCATTGCCCTTGGGTACGATGGCCCGCTTGAAGCCGTGCTTGGCAGCTTCTTTCAAGCGTTCCTGACCGCTCGGCACCGGGCGCACCTCGCCGGAAAGTCCGACCTCTCCGAATACCAGCAGATCGTGGGGTAACGGCCGGTTGCGCAAACTGGACATCACCGCCGCCATCAACGCCAGGTCGGACGCCGTTTCCAGCACCTTGACCCCGCCGACCACGTTGAGAAACACGTCCTGGTCATGGGTCGGAATGCCGCCGTGACGGTGCAGCACCGCCAGCAACATTGCCAGCCGGTTCTGATCCAGCCCCAGTGTGACCCGACGGGGGTTGGCCAGGTGACTGTCGTCCACCAGCGCCTGTACCTCCACCAGCATCGGCCGCGTGCCTTCCCAGGTTGCCATCACTACGCTACCCGGGACTTCTTCCTGGGCACGGGTCAGAAAAATCGCCGAAGGGTTGGAGACTTCTTTCAGGCCCTTGTCGGTCATGCCGAACACGCCCAGTTCATTGACTGCACCGAAACGGTTCTTCACCGCTCGCAGCAGGCGCAGGCGCCCGTCGGACTCGCCTTCGAAATACAGCACGGTATCGACCATGTGCTCCAGCACCCGAGGGCCAGCCAGCGCGCCTTCCTTGGTGACGTGGCCCACCAGGAAAATCGCCGTGCCGCTCTGTTTGGCATAACGCACCAGCAACGCCGCGCTTTCTCGAACCTGGGATACACCGCCCGGTGCCGATTGCAGTTGCTCGGTAAAGATCGTCTGGATCGAGTCGATCACCATCACCTTGGGCTTTTCCTGACGGGCCGTGGCGATGATGGCTTCGATGCAGGTTTCAGTCATGACCCGCAGTTGATCCTGAGGCAACCCCAGGCGCCGCGCACGCATGGCCACTTGCTGCTGGGATTCCTCACCGGTGACGTACAGCGCCGGCATGCTCTTGGCGAGGTTGCACAAGGTTTGCAACAGAATGGTCGACTTGCCAATGCCGGGGTCGCCACCGATCAGCACCACCGAGCCATCCACCAGACCGCCCCCCAGAACCCGGTCGAGCTCGCTGGAAGCGGTGGAGAAGCGTGGAATTTCTTCGACGCTGACTTCGGCCAGGGTCTTGATCTGCGCCTGCTGGCCGACCCAGCCGGTACGACCGCTGGGGGCGGCTGCCCCGCCGCTTTCCACCATGGTTTCGGTGAGCGTGTTCCAGGCCCCGCACTCACCGCACTGGCCGGCCCATTTGGGGAAGGTTGAGCCGCACTCGGTGCAGCCGTACATGCGCTTGGCCTTGGCCATCGGAACTCCCGGAAAAAAACGCGATGATAGCTCAGCTGAAGCGCACGAGTGCAGCCAGATACTTCTCAACCCTTTTTGATGACTTCAAATACCCCCAACAAAAACATGTATATTGATGTTCACCCACCAAACAAAACCTTGTATAAGTTTTCCGCTCAACATGACCAACAAACTCCAAAGACATGCCCGACTGAAATCCTGAAAACTTATACAAACTTTGTTCATTTACATACTTAATGCACAACTCCGAAAACACGTACACACAGCACAGTGATTAATTCAGGGAAACTCGGCACCTGTTAGACACCCCAAAAAATTAACGAAACAGTTCATGTCGCTACAACTGCCTGACCAACTTTAACGTCCCCGACCGCAACCTTGGCTCGCTCACACAAACAAAGCCATTTCGCTGAAAAAACATCGCATGCAAAACACTGCGCAAGGCCTGACTGCCCACAGACGGGATCAATCGGCGAATTTTTCGACACCATCCGCTGGCGATTGCAGGCAAGCACGGCAGGCCCGTTGATTCGAGCAAAATGCGACTTGCTGATTTACACTGCGTTCATCAACCTCATCTGTAACAAGGAAATAACCTATGGGCGTGCTAAATGAGTTCAAGGCCTTCGCGGTCAAAGGCAACGTGGTCGACATGGCTGTCGGCATCATCATCGGCGCGGCCTTCGGCAAGATCGTCACCTCGTTTGTCGGTGACCTGGTCATGCCTCCCATCGGGATGCTGATCGGTGGCGTGGACTTCAGTGATCTGGCCATAACGCTCAAGGCAGCGGAGGGCGCCGCTCCGGCGGTGGTGCTGGCCTATGGCAAATTCATCCAGACCATCATCGACTTTGTCATTGTCGCCTTCGCGATCTTCATGGGCGTCAAGGCCATTAACCGCCTGAAGCGCGAAGAGGCCGTGGCCCCTAGCCTGCCGCCGGTTCCAACCAAGGAAGAAGAGTTGCTGGGCGAAATCCGCGACTTGCTCAAGGCCCAGAACAACCGGCCTTGACGGCATTAGCAAAAAAACGGCGCCTACGAGGCGCCGTTTTTCTTACCAGAAGTTTTCCACCGCCACCTGACCGGGCCGCCGGCTGAGGCTCAAGTGCATGTCCCGCTGCTTAAGCAGCTTGCGCGTGTCATCGATCATCTGCGGATTGCCGCACAGCATGACCCGTGAGTGCTCGGGCGTCAGCGCAACACCCGCGGTGCGCTCCAGCTCGCCGTTCTCAATCAGCGTGGTGATCCGCCCGTTCAACGAGCCGGGATGCCGTTCACGAGTGACCGTGGTGATCAACCGCAGTTTATGGGCGTACTCCGCCAGATACTCACGCTTGGCCAGCCCAGCGATCAGCTCCTGATAAGCCAGTTCCCGGGCTTCGCGAACGCTGTAGACCAGGATGATCCGCTCGAATCGCTCCCAGACTTCGAAATCCTGAAGTATCGACAGGAACGGCGCGATGCCCGTGCCTGTGGATAACAACCACAGATCGCGCCCATCGACAAACCGGTCCAGCGTCAGGTAACCGAAGGCCTGGCGGTCGACCAGCAATGCATCATCAACCCCTAGCCGACTCAGCTCGCTGGTGAACTCACCGCCCGGTACGACAATGGAAAAGAACTCGAGGAACTCGTCAAAGGGCGAGGACACCATGGAATAGGCGCGCCATACCGTGCTGCCGTCAGCCTTGGTGACGCCCAGCCGGGCAAACTGCCCCGCCCGAAAACGAAACCCTGCATCCCGGGTGGCACGCAAGGTAAACAGGTTCGGGGTCAGCGGATGAACCTCGAACAAGGTCTGACGGGTAAATTTTTCTTCACTGACGGACATGGAAGGCTCCAATCGAAAGACACCCCAGTGTCCCGCAAAGAAAGCAGCGTAACCACCGACAAATTGTAGTGGTATTAACAAGCACTACTGATCGTTTATTAGATGCGGCATACAACCATGATTATAAAATGACATATGGCATTTCATAACTCATCTATCGCCTAAGAACCTGAACCACACTTTTTCAACAGCCAAAAGAACAAAATTGTCGAACCCCTAGCGTAGGAACTGTCCTACACTTCGTGACGTGTCGGATTTCGGATCCAATATTGCACAAGGACAACAAGCATATGGAGATCACCGTATGGAGATCTGGAAAGAGTCACAGCTCAAACACTTGGCGCACACGCAAGAGATCAATACGGCCTATCGAATCGCGCTCAACTTCGCTAGAAACCTTGGGTATAAATTTTGTGGCTTTTCAATTACTTCGAACTCAGTCGGGGCCCGCGCCAGTTCAGTGAACCTGAACAATTTTCCCCATGAGTGGAACGATCAATATGAAAAAAACAACGCTACGCAAATAGACCCGATAGTAGCGCATTGCAATCACTCAACATTGCCTGTTCTCTGGAGTGAAGAGCTTTTTGCCAGGACGCCATGGCTATGGCAGTTGCTGCGGCAACAAGGTTTGCAGCATGGCTGGTCCCAGGCGGTACACGATGAGGAAACCGGTCTGTGCAGTATCCTCAGCCTGGCCAGAAGCCACTGCCCGATTTCAGCCTATGAGTTGTACGAGCATCTTGGGTTCTCGGTGTTCATCAGCCGCCATTTGCACGCTCTGGCGCTCGGGATGCAACCGAAAAAAACGGTCCGCCCCCAAGCGCCCCCCTTGTCACGACGGGAACTCGAAGTATTGAAACTGTCGGCCGATGGCAAGACGGCCTATGAAATTGCCAGGATCCTCAATTTGAGTGAGCGCACGGTCAATTTTCATGTGCACAGGGCTATCGAGAAGTTCGGCGTCAACAACAAGATTGCGGCAGTCATCGCCGCGGCCCGGTCCGGAGCCATCTGAGAGCGCCCGACTGCGGGAAAACCCGCGGGTAATCCAGGCAAAAAAAACGTACCATTTGCGGTCCCTCCTGAGTGATGGCGTGTAGACCTTCACGACGCAGTACACTCGGACGGCTCCGCCCGCTCCAACGCCTTCGGGCAGCGGGACATCCGTTGATTACCCAGAGCCCCGCCCCATGCCATTGCTCGAAACACCCTTCGCCAGCCTTGACCTGATCCGCCAGCCCGAACAGCAGAACGAACCGCTGCAAGCTTTCGATGCAGCCGATGAATACCTGCTCAATCATCTGGCCGAACAGCAGCCGGCATCGGGCACCCGGGTATTGGTGCTCAATGACAGTTTCGGCGCATTGGCGGCCAGCCTCGCGGGCAAGGTGCGGGTGGTCAGCAGCGGTGATTCGTTCCTGGCCTTGCAGGGTCTGGAAAAGAACCTGGTGCGCAACGGCCTGGCGTTTGATGCGGTGCCGGGCGTACCCGCCAGCGAAACCCCAGCCGGGCCGTTCGACTGCGTACTCATCCGTGTACCGAAAACCCTGGCACTGCTGGAAGAGCAACTGATCCGCCTGCAAGGCCAACTGGCTCCCGGCGCCCAAGTGGTTGCCGCCGCCATGATCAAGCATCTGCCCCGGGCGGCGGGCGACTTGCTGGAGCGTTACATCGGCCCCGTGCAAGCCTCGTTGGCGGTGAAGAAGGCGCGGCTGTTGATTGCCACGGCTCAGGACAAAACGCCAGCGGTGTCGCCTTACCCAACGCGATACAGACTCGACGAACCGGCTATCGAACTGCTCAACCACGCCAATGTGTTTTGCCGCGAAGGCCTGGACATCGGCACCCGGGCATTTTTGCCACACCTGCCGAAAAACCTCGGCTCGGCGCGGGTCGCCGACCTCGGTTGCGGCAACGGCGTCCTGGCCATCGCCAGCGCCCTGCAAAACCCCGAGGCCCACTACACGCTGGTGGACGAGTCGTTCATGGCCGTGCAATCGGCGTCCGAGAACTGGCGCGCAGCCTTGGGTGAACGGGAAGTGATCGTACGCGCCGGTGACGGCCTGGCCGGCCAGGAACCGCAATCGCTTGACGTCGTGCTGTGCAATCCACCGTTTCACCAACAACAGGTGGTGGGCGACTTCCTGGCCTGGCGGATGTTCCAGCAGGCCCGCGAAGCGCTGGTCGTGGGCGGCGCGCTGTACATCGTCGGCAATCGTCACCTGGGTTACCACAGCAAGCTGGCGCGGTTGTTCCGTGGCGTCGAGCAAGTGGCGGCCAATCCGAAATTCGTGATCCTCAAGGCACGCAAGTAACAGAAAAAAAACCCTCCGGTCGGAGGGTCGTAAATCCGTGCCCTGAGGCCACGGGAGAGATGTCAGTGCGTGGTCAGGCCGGCCGCGTTCATGAACAGGCGCATCAGGCTGGCGACGATGAACAGGGCGCCCACGCTGCCGACCCAGATCAAGGCCAACCAGCCGAGCCGCTGCCATAGCGGCTTTTTTTCGGCTTCTTCAATGTCGTGCAGGGTGTGTTTACCGGACATGGCTCATTACTCCGTTTAAGGTGGATGGCGTCTGTGAGGACGCCATCGCGAGCAGGCTCGCTCCTACAAAGGTTCGTGGTGCACAGGACTAGTGATAGCCGTCTTCATGGGTGACCTTGCCGCGGAACACGTAGTAGCTCCAGAAGGTGTAGCCCAGGATGAACGGGATGATGAACAGCGTGCCCACCAGCATGAAGCCCTGGCTTTGCGGCGGCGCGGCGGCATCCCAGATCGAGATCGACGGCGGGATGATGTTCGGCCACAGGCTGATGCCCAATCCGCTGTAACCGAGGAAGATCAGCACCAGGGTCAGCAGGAACGGCGTGTAGTGCGCGTTGCGGGCCACGGCACGGATCAGGCCGTACATCGTCACCAGCACCAGAATCGGCACCGGCATGAACCAGAACAGGTTCGGCATGGTGAACCAGCGAGCGGCGATATCCGTGTGGGCCAACGGGGTCCAGATGCTGACGATGCCGATCACCGCCAGCAGCACGAAAGCCAATGGCCGTGCCAGATCATGCATCTGTTCCTGTAACTTGCCTTCGGTCTTCATGATCAGCCAGGTGCAACCGAGCAAGGCATACGCCACCACCAGCGCCGCACCACAGAACATCGTGAACGGTGTCAGCCAGTCCAGTGAACCACCGGCGAACTGCCGGTTGACCACCGGCAGCCCGTCGATGAACGCGCCAAGCGCAACGCCCTGGAAGAATGTCGCGGTGACCGAGCCACCGATGAACGCCTTGTCCCACAGGTGACGCTTGTCGTCTCTGGCCTTGAAGCGGAACTCGAAGGCCACGCCGCGGAAGATCAGCCCGATCAACATCAGGATCAGCGGCAGGTACAGCGCCGAGAGCACCACCGAATAGGCCAGCGGAAACGCGCCGAACAACGCCGCACCACCCAACACCAGCCAGGTCTCGTTGCCGTCCCACACCGGGGCGACGGTGTTCATCATCACATCGCGATCGGTCTTGCCCGGAATGAACGGGAAGAGAATGCCGATGCCCAGGTCGAAACCGTCCATGACCACGTACATCATGATGCCGAAGATGATGATCACGGCCCAGATCAGCGGAAGATCAATACCCATGATTCAAATCTCCTTGGTCAGGCTGTGATCGGCGTCGGTGTGATCGTCGTCGGCTGCGGAAAACGGCCGGGCCGGCGTGCGTTTCTGGCCGGGGCCACCGTCGTTGGTTTCCTTGCCTTCGTCGGTCTTCGGCCCCTTGCGCACCAGGCGCATCATGTAGCCAAGACCGGCACCAAACAGAGCGAAATAAACCACGACAAACAGGATCAGGGTGATGCTCATCTGCATGAAGCTGTGATTGGACGAGGCATCCGCCGTACGCATCAGGCCATAGACCACCCATGGCTGACGGCCGATTTCCGTGGTGAACCAGCCGGCGAGGATCGCGATCAGGCCGGACGGCCCCATCCACAGCGCCAGGTACAGGAACGGCCGCGAGGTGTAGAGGGTGTCGCGCTTGCGCAGCCACAGGCTCCACAAACCGGTGAAGATCATCAGCATGCCCAGGCCCACCATGATCCGGAACGACCAGAACACGATGGTCGAATTCGGCCGGTCTTCAGGTGGGAACTCCTTGAGTGCCGGCACCTGCTTGTCCAGTGAGTGCGTGAGGATCAGGCTGCCCAGATACGGGATCTCGACGGCGAATCTGGTTTTTTCTTCCTTCATGTCCGGCCAGCCGAACAGGATCAGCGGGGTCGCCTCGTCGCCCTTGTTTTCCCAGTGGCCTTCGATAGCGGCGATTTTCGCCGGCTGATGCTTGAGCGTATTGAGACCGTGGAAATCACCGATGACCGCCTGGATCGGCGCAACGATCAATGCCATCCACATGGCCATCGAGAGCATTTTGCGAATCGCCGGGTTGTCCTTGCCGCGCAGCAAATGCCAGGCCGCGGAAGAACCGACGAAGAAGGCCGTGGCGACGAACGCCGCCGTAGCCATGTGCATCAGGCGATACGGGAACGACGGGTTGAAGATAACCGCCAGCCAGTCGGTGGGTATGACCTGACCGTTGACGATCTCGAAGCCCTGCGGGGTCTGCATCCAGCTATTGGAAGCGAGAATCCAGAACGTGGAGATCAACGTGCCGATGGCCACCATCACGGTGGCGAAGAAGTGCAGGCCACGCCCGACCTTGTTCCAGCCAAACAGCATGACGCCCAGGAACCCGGCTTCGAGGAAGAATGCCGTGAGTACTTCATAGGTCAGCAACGGCCCGGTCACGGAACCGGCGAAGTCCGAGAAACGGCTCCAGTTGGTGCCGAACTGATAGGCCATTACCAGACCGGAAACCACCCCCATGCCGAAGTTGACGGCAAAGATCTTCGACCAGAAATGGTAGAGGTCACGGTAGGTGTCGTTATGGGTTTTCAGCCACAGGCCTTCGAGTACCGCCAGGTAACTCGCCAGGCCGATGGTGATGGCCGGAAACAGGATGTGGAACGAGATGGTGAATGCGAACTGAATTCGGGCGAGATCAAGTGCCTCTAAACCGAACATAAGTCTTCCTCTGTCAGGTAGTACGGCTGCCGGCTTAAGGCCTGCACCCACGGCCCCCACGGATATGGAGTGTGGCGAATCTCTGTTTGTTCTTTTTTTTTGCACGCATCGCAACGCAGGGAGTCTGGCCTTGCGGCCGCCGGATCAAATCCTTTTGTGGGTTTTGACCTGGATCAATCAACGTTGAAAGAGTAGTCCCAATTTCGGGGATGAACCGCGTGGTCTTTTGCCGCGTGACAAGTTGCCTCACGGCTTTTGTCATCCTCAGCAACACATTCCCTGTGGGAACCTGGAGAAAATCGATGTCTGGCTAACTAAAATTTTTGTCACGGCAACTTTCTGTTACAGGTTGGTGATAATCTCGCCGTTCCCCTCTCCCCCAGACTTCCCCGCAGATGCCCAGCCAAGAGCCCTTGCTGTTACGTCACCATCGCCCTTTTCTCGCGTTCTGGCTGGCCCGGGTATTTACCGCCAGCGGCTTCCAGATGCTCACCGTGGCCATCGGCTGGAACCTGTACCAATTGACCGGCAACGTGCTCGACCTGGGTCTGGTCGGCCTGGTCGAGTTCGCCCCGCGTGTACTGTTCATGCTGCACACAGGGCACGTCGCCGACCGCTATGACAGGCGCAAGGTCGCGGCGATCTGCCAGTCTTTGCAGGCATTGATCGCCCTGTCGTTGGCCATCGGCAGCGCGACTGATCATGTCACCCGGGAAATGATCTTTATCCTGGCCTTCCTGCTCGGTGCCGCTCGCTCCTTTGAAATGCCCACCACCCAGGCCCTGCTGCCCAGTATCGTGCCCAGCGCGCTGTTTCCCCGTGCGGTCGCCGCCGCGCAATCGGCCCAGCAATCGGCCACCATCGTCGCCCCGGCCCTCGGCGGTTTGCTCTACGCCTTCGGCAGCGTCTGGGTGTATGGCCCGACGGTACTGCTGTATGTCATCGCCTGTTCGCTGATGCTCAATCTGCCGGCCCGGCAAACCCCGTTGAACAAGGGCAAGGCCACTCTGGATTCGCTTCTGGCGGGCATTCGCTTCATCCGCAGTCGTCCGGACATTCTCGGGGCGATTTCCCTCGATCTGTTTGCGGTGCTATTGGGTGGCGCCACGGCGCTGCTGCCGGTGTTCGCCAAGGACATTCTGCTGACCGGCCCGTGGGGGCTTGGCCTGCTGCGTTCGGCACCGGCGGTGGGCGCGCTGCTGATGTCGCTGTTCCTGGCGCGGTTTGCCGTGGAGCGCAACGTCGGGCGAGTGATGTTCACCGCCGTGGGCATCTTCGGTGTGGCAACCATCGCCTTCGGCCTGTCGACCTCGTTCTGGTTTTCCCTGGCAGTGTTGGTGGTGCTGGGCGCGGCAGACATGATCAGCATGGTGATCCGCGCCTCGTTCGTGCAACTGGAAACCCCGGACGAAATGCGTGGCCGGGTCAGCGCCGTGAATGGTCTGTTCATCGGTGCCTCGAACCAGTTGGGCGAATTCGAATCGGGTCTGACCGCCCACTGGTTCGGCACCGTGCCAGCCGTGGTCATGGGCGGGATCGGCACGCTGGTGGTGACCGGGGTGTGGGTCAAACTGTTCCCGACACTGGCGCGCCGCGATCGCATGCACATGGCTAAAGATGAAGAGACGGAAGAGGCGAAAGTCTAAGCAATCTAAACCAACAACTCCCCCGCCACCGCCGCACGTGTGGGTTTTCCGCAGAGTTGTTCCACCAGCGCCAGGGCAAATGCCAACGCGGCAGCCGAGCCTTGGGCGGTGATGCAGTTGCCATCGACCACTACCGGTTGATCGACGAAGTTACAGCCCAACAGTTGATGGCTGGCCGATGGCAGACAGGTCATGCGTCGTTGACGCAATACGCCAAAGGCCTGCAGCGCCACGGCAGGCGCTTCGGCGATGCCGGCGAACAGACGACCGGCCGCCGCCTGATCCTTGATCAATTGTTGCAGGGGTTGGTGGGCTGCCAGGTGCTGCGAACCCACCGCGCCACCGGGCAAGGCAATCAGGTCGAAGGGTTGCGCCAACAGGTCCACCAGCATCGCATCGGACGTCAGGCGAGTGCCGCGGGCGCAGGTGAGCATGCGTCGCCCTTCGATGCTGGCCACCACCACTTCCACTTTGGCGCGGCGCAGTACGTCTATCAGGGTGACGGTTTGCAGGTCATCGGTACCCTCGGCGAGGGCAATCAAGGCTCTAAAGGTCATCAGGGACTGTCCACGGAATGATCTTTTAAGCGTAGTCAGCTTTCCCGACCCTTGTTCGAGAGCCGTGGTTACTTGATGTAAAGCTGCGTCGACATCGTGTTGCCGGGCGCATTGATCGAGGTGTTGCTGAAGGTCAGCGTTCCTTCCTGCTTGCCCGCCAGATCGAGGGCATACACGTAGCCGACGGTTTTTTCCCCGGGGGTGCAACTGGTCAGGTTGCCGTTCTTGAACGCGCAAACCGGCGTCCGTGTACCGTTCACTTCGAAACCGTCCAGGGCGACATGGGCCTCACGCCCGTAACCCACTTCCAGCACGTACACCATGATGTTCGGGCCATTGTGATCGCAGCGCGTCCGGGCTTGCCCCTCGTCGATATTCTCGACACCACAGGACGGCGACGCGACCTTGAGCACTTTCAATTGCGTCAGCGGTGGAGCCGAGGCCGCCACGGCCGTTTGAGCCCCGAGAAACAACGCCATCCCTACTCCGAAGGCGGCAACCAGACGCTTTTTCATGCAGTACTCATCCCCCCAAAAAACCAGCGCGCAGTATGGCGCACTTGGCTTTGTCGCAAAACATCGACGACGATCACCGCCAAAGCAGCCATATTCCCAAGCTACTGGTATGATGCGCGGCTTTTTCCGGCCCACAGTAATTTCCAGGCGCGTTCTGCTGCCTGTGCTTTGCTGTTGAGGTCGATACATTCACGGCGCCCGGCGCGCCACGGGGAGCAGACATGCTGGAAAGGCTGTTTCAACTCAAGGCACACAACACCAACGTGCGGACCGAGATTCTGGCGGGCGTCACGACCTTCCTGGCCATGGCCTACATTCTGTTCGTCAACCCGAGCATCCTCGGCGAGACCGGCATGGACAAGGGCGCGGTGTTCGTCGCCACCTGCCTGGCCGCCGCCATCGGCTCGACAACCATGGGCCTGATCGCCAACTACCCGATCGCCCTCGCACCGGGCATGGGCCTGAACGCCTTCTTTACCTACACCGTGGTCCTGCACATGGGCCATACCTGGCAAGTGGCGCTGGGCGCGGTGTTCATCTCGGCGGTGTGTTTCTTCCTGCTGTCGATCTTCCGCATCCGTGAATGGATCATCAACAGCATCCCGCTGCCGCTGCGCTCGGCGATTGCCGCCGGCATCGGCCTGTTCCTGGCACTGATCGCCCTGCACAACGCCGGCATCGTGGTCAGCAACCCGGCGACCATGGTCGGCCTCGGTGACCTGAAACAACCGGCCCCGATCCTCGCTACCCTCGGTTTTGCCCTGATCGTCGCCCTCGAAGCCCTTGCCGTGCGCGGTGCGGTGCTGATCGGCATTCTGGTGGTGACCATCATTTCCATCGTGATGGGCTTCACCCCGTTCGGCGGCGTGATGTCGATGCCGCCGTCCCTGGCCCCGACTTTCCTGCAACTGGACATCAAGGGTGCGCTGGACATCGGTCTGGTCAGCGTGATCTTCGCCTTCCTGTTCGTCGATCTGTTCGACAACTCCGGCACTCTGATCGGTGTGGCGAAGCGCGCCGGTCTGATGCGCAAAGACGGCCACATGCCGAAAATGGGCCGCGCGCTGATCGCCGACAGCACCGCCGCCATGGCCGGTTCCCTGCTGGGCACTTCGACCACCACCAGCTACATCGAATCCGCCGCCGGCGTGAGTGCCGGTGGCCGCACCGGCCTGACCGCCATCGTAGTGGCGTTCCTGTTCCTGCTGGCGCTGTTCTTCTCGCCCCTGGCCGCCAGCGTTCCGGCCTTCGCCACCGCACCGGCACTGCTGTTCGTCGCCGTGCTGATGACATCCGGCCTGGCCGAAATAGACTGGGACGACATTACCGTCGCCGCGCCGGTGGTGATCACCGCGCTGGCAATGCCGTTCACTTACTCCATCGCCAATGGCATCGCCTTCGGTTTCATTTCCTGGACCGCCATCAAGCTGATGTCCGGTCGTGGTCGTGAGCTGAATCCGGCACTGGTGATCCTGTCGATTCTGTTCGTGATCAAGCTGGGTTGGTTCAACGCATGACTTTTGATTCCCAGGCCTACGCCGTTCAGCTCGAAGAAAAGGTCACGCGTCTGCGTGACCTGCTGGCTCCGTTCGATGCACCGGAGCCAGCCGTTTTCGATTCGCCACTGAAAAACTTCCGCCTGCGCGCCGAGTTCCGCCTGTGGCGCGAGGCCGGCGAGCGTCACTACGCGATGTTTTCCCAGGAAGACAAACGCACGCCAATCCTGATCGAAGAGTTCCCGATTGCCAGCCTGCGCATCAACCAGTTGATGCCGCGGCTGAAGGCAGCATGGCAAGCCAGTGCGCCCCTGAGCCACAAGTTGTTCCAGGTGGAGTTCCTGACCACTCTGGCCGGCGACGCGATGATCACCCTGTGCTATCACCGCCCGCTGGACGAGCACTGGCGTGCGGCGGCGTCGAAACTGGCAACCGAGCTGAACGTCAGCATCATCGGCCGCTCCAAGGGCAAACGCGAAGTTATCGGTCACGATTATGTGGTCGAGAAGCTGGAAGTCGGCGGTCGCACCTTCAGCTATCGCCAACCTGAAGGCGCGTTCACCCAGCCCAACGGCACGGTGAACCAGAAGATGCTCAACTGGGCATACGATGCGCTTGGCGATCGCTCCGATGATTTGCTGGAGCTGTATTGCGGCAACGGCAACTTCACCCTGCCCCTCGCCACCCGCGTGCGCAAGGTGCTGGCCACCGAAATCAGCAAGACCTCGGTCAACGCGGCGCTGAGCAATCTCAGCGAAAACGCTGTGGATAACGTCACCCTGGTGCGCTTGTCCGCCGAAGAGCTGACCGAAGCCCTGAACGAGGTGCGTCCGTTCCGTCGCCTGCACGGCATTGACCTCAAGAGCTACGAGTTTGGTAGCGTGTTCGTCGATCCGCCCCGCGCCGGCATGGACCCGGACACCTGCGAGCTGACCCGACGCTTCGACAACATCCTGTACATCTCCTGCAATCCGGAGACCCTGGCAGCCAACATCGCCCAACTGCACGACACCCACCGCATCTCCCGATGCGCGATGTTCGACCAGTTCCCGTGGACCCATCACATGGAATCCGGGGTGATGCTGACCCGGCGTTGATTTCAAACGCCACCACAAAAAGCCGTCCTCGTGACGGTTTTTTTGTATTCGTGCACGGGAGACTGATAAATACTGGGTCGAGTACTTCATCTGATCCCCGGTGTAATCAATCATGCAGCGACAGTTCGACGATCTTCAGTTGGGCAGCATCGAGCTGTTTTGCCTGGCCGCCGAGGCCGGCAGTTTTACTGCCGCGGCGCTGGTGGCGGGTGTCACTCCCGCTGCCGTGAGCCGTTCGGTGTCGCGCATGGAAGAACGCCTGGGCGTGCGTCTGTTTGCACGCACCACCCGCAGCGTGAAGCTGACCGACAGTGGCCGCCGCTATTACGAGGAGTGTCGCCTGGCCCTGGCACAACTGATCGAGGCCCAGCGTGAGGTGATGGGCCAGCAGCAAGTGCCATCCGGTACCTTGCGCATCAGTATTCCGACCACCTACGCACATCATCGAATCTTGCCGTTGCTGCCAGAATTTCGGGCGCGCTATCCGGCGGTGAAGGTCGAGTCGCACATCAGCAATCGCAACATCGATTTCGTCGGCGAAGGCTACGACATGGCGATTCGCGTGCGAGCCATCCCGGATTCCGGCCTGATCGCCCGACCGCTGGAAGATGCCGCCCTGGTAATGATCGCCAGCCCTGATTACCTGAAACAGGCCGGTACTCCGCAAACCCTCGACGATCTCGAAAAGCACGAGTGCATTCAGTACGAACTGCCCAGCAGCGGCCGGCGCATTGCCTGGTTGTTCAACGATGAAGGCGTGCCCAGGGAGATTCTGGCCGAGGGCAGCCTAAGCTGTTCCGACGATGTGCTGGGCGGTGTCACCTTGGCCAAACATGGGGCGGGGTTGTTTCAGACCTATCGTTTTATCGTGGAAAAGGAACTGGCCGACGGCTCGCTGGTGGAAGTGCTCAAACCCTATGGCGGGCGCTCGCGGCCGTTTACCTTGCTGTATCCGCAAAGTCGCCATGTACCACTGCGCTTGAGGGCGTTCATTGATTTTCTGGTGGAGCATTTGCCGCGCTGAACTGCAAAAGTGTCCGATCACCGCACACAAACCGCCAGTGTGCCTTCACTTCAATTGACCAAATTAACCAGTTAGTACAATTTATCTCCACAGGCCGGGATCCTCGGCCGATTCCAAAAATAATAAGTGGAGAGATTCCGATGTCCCCTATCGTTCTGGTGCTCAACGGCCCGAACCTGAACCTGCTCGGCACCCGTGAACCAGCGACTTACGGCCACGAAACCCTGGCAGACATCTCGGCCTTGTGCGCACGTACCGCCGAAGAGTTCGGCCTGGCAGTTGAGTTTCGCCAGACCAACCATGAAGGCGAATTGCTCGACTGGATTCACGCCGCCCGCGGTCGCTGCGCCGGGATCGTCATCAATCCTGCCGCGTGGACCCACACCTCCGTTGCCATCCGCGACGCCTTGGTCGCCAGCGAACTACCGGTGATCGAAGTCCACCTGTCCAACGTGCACGCCCGCGAGCCCTTTCGCCACCACTCGTTCGTCTCCGCCATTGCAACGGCGGTGATGGCCGGTTTTGGCAGTCATGGCTATCGCCTGGCGCTGGAACACTTCAGTCATCGTTTGAAGGGGTGATCGCCTTGACTCAGAACCACGTGATACTGGCCGGGCTGATTGGCGCCGGCATCCAGGCGTCCCGCACACCGGCCATGCACGAGCATGAAGGCGATGCCCAGGGGCTGCGCTACCTGTATCGCCTGATTGATCTTGATCAGTTGAAGCTCGACATCAACGCCCTGCCCGACCTGTTGATGGCCGCCGAGCGCATGAACTACACCGGGTTGAACATCACCTTTCCCTGCAAGCAGGCGATCATCCCGCTGCTCGACGAACTCTCGCCGGAGGCCCGCGGTATCGGTGCGGTCAACACGGTGGTGCTCAAGGACGGCAAACGCATCGGCCACAACACCGATTGCCTGGGCTTTGCCGAGGGTTTTCGCCGGGGTTTGAAAGGCGTTGCCGTTGAGCGTGTCGTACAAATGGGTGCCGGCGGCGCAGGTGCGGCGGTGGCCCACGCGTTGCTGAGCGAAGGCGTACAACAGCTAAGCATTTTTGACGTGGACATCCGCCGCGCCCAGGATCTGGCTGACAACCTCAATCAGCATTTCGGCGTCAGTCGGGCGGTAGCCGGGTATGACCTGCCCAGCGCCATGGCCCAGGCTGACGGCCTGGTGAACACCACGCCGATGGGCATGAAAAAGCTGCCGGGCATGCCGGTGCCGGTGGAGTTGCTGCGGGCCGAAATGTGGGTGGCGGAGATCGTCTACTTCCCGCTGGAAACCGAACTGCTGCGCAACGCCCGCGCCCTCGGTTGCCGGACGCTGGACGGCGGCAACATGGCGGTGTTTCAGGCGGTGAAGGCATTCGAGTTGTTCAGCGGCGTGGTGCCGGATGCCCAGCGGATGCTTGAGCATTTCCAGAGCATGAATGACTGAAAAGCTTCGCGGGCAAGCCACGCTCCCACAGGATCGGTGTTTGCCCGCGATGGATTCAGGCTTGCAGGTACCGCAGGACCGACTCGCAAATCATCTCCCGATGACGCTGCTTGATGCGTTCGTCCGGCAGGTCGATCTGGAAAATCTCACCAAAGGTGTGGCGGTTCGAGACGCGATAGAAGCAGAACGAACTGATCAGCAGATGCACATCCAGCGGATCAAGACCGGTACGGAACAGCCCTTGCTCGGCGCCGCGGCGCAGAATCTCGCCCAGTGAATCGAGGATAGTGTTGTTCATCGCCTTGATCGCATCGGAGCGCTTCACGTACTCGGCGTTGTGAATGTTCTCGATGCTGACGATGCGCACGAAATCGACGTTGCGATCATGGTGATCGAAGGTGAACTCCACCAGCCGCCGAATGGCTTCGACCGGCGCCAGTTCCGCCAGGTGCAGGCGGTTTTCGGTGTTGCGGATATCGCCGTAGAGCTTCTCCAGCACCTCGACGTAGAGCTGCTCCTTACTGCCGAAGTAGTAATAGATCATGCGTTTGGAGGTGTGGATGCGCTCGGCGATTGCATCGACGCGAGCCCCGGAAAGCCCCTGCTGGACGAATTCGACAATCGCCTCCTGCAAGATGTTTTCGCGGGTCTTTTCCGGGTTGTTCTTGCGACTCTTGCGCGGCTCGGCACCAGGTTCTACGGAGGCTGCGGGGAGTTCTGAAGTCATTGTCATTGCGGGCTCACGGCCATCACTGCACAGGCTGGCGATTATGGGCTGCGCGGCACGGTGAAGGAAGCCGCGCGGCCCACGTTTAATCCCGCGTTTACGAATTACCTACAACTTCGCCTGGCGCAATGCGCCGCTACGGGATTTGGCCATGGCCGCCAGGCGCACCGCGACGTTGGCCGCGCCGTAGCCGGCATAACCGTTTTTACGCTGGATGATTTCGAAGAAGAATCGCCCCTCGAACGGCTCGGTGTACACATGAAACAGTTCACCGCCCTGGGCGTCGCGATCGTACAACACATTGTAGTAGGCCAGTTCGCTCAGGAACTCGTCGTCGAAATCGAACCGCGCCGCCAGGTCATCGTAGTAGTTGAGCGGGATATCCAGCAGCGGCACGCCCGCCTCTTTGGCACGGCTGACCTGGGCAAAGATGTCATCGCAATCAAACGCGATGTGATGCACACCGGAGCCGCGATAACTCGACAGCGCGTGTGAGATCGCGGTGTTGCGGTTCTCGGAAATGTTCAGTGGCAGGCGGATCGAACTGTCGCGACTGCGCAAGGCACGGCTCTTCACCAGACCATAAGGATCCGGCAGCACGACTTCATCGTCCGCCTCGAAATCCAGCAGGCTCTTATAGAACAGCACCCAGCTGTCGAGGCTGTCGGCCGGCAGCGCCATGGCCATGTGGTCGATGCGCTTGAGGCCACCGCTGACCGGCGCATCCGCCAACAGATTGAAGTCGGTGCCGTAGACGTCGGCATCCTGGTCCACCAGATAGATCAGGCTGCCATCCGGCGCACGCACCGCCGCCAGTTCCAATTCATTGGGGCCCACCAGCCCGCGATAGGGCTGGCCCTTGTAGGCCACGGCTCGGGCCAGCGCACTGGCGCTGTCCTTGACCCGCACGGCGGTCGCGCATAACGAAGGGCCGTGGGCTTCGAAAAAGCTGTGGCCGAAGGAGTAAGGCTCTGAGTTGAGGATCAGGTTGATATCGCCCTGACGCATCAGGCTGACGCTCTTGGAGCGATGCTGCCCGGCCTTGACGAAACCCAGTCGCGCCAGCCAATGGGCGAGCTTGGCGCCGAGGCTTTCGTCCACGGCGAATTCAAGAAACTCGATGCCGTCGTACTCGCTGGCCTTGGGCGTTTCGAACAGAATCCCGGGGTTGGCCGCAGGCTTGGCTTCCTGCGCCAGACGCTCGCGGGTTTTCTCTTCCAGGTACAACAACGAGCGCAAGCCGTCGGCGGCGTTGGCCCGTGGAGGCGCGGCGCGGAAACCATCGTTGAAGATTTCCAGTGACAAAGGCCCGGTGTACCCACTCTTGATGATCGGCGCGAGGAACCCCGGCAAATCGAATTCACCCTGGCCCGGGAAGCAGCGAAAATGCCGGCTCCACTCCAGCACGTCCATGGCCAGGATCGGCGCGTCGGCCATTTGCACGAAGAAAATCTTGTCGCCTGGAATCTCGGCGATAGCGCTCGGATCGCCCTTGAGCGACAAGGTGTGAAAGCTGTCCAGCAACACGCCGAGGCTTGGGTGATCGGCCTGCCGCACGATGTTCCACACCTGTTGATATGTGTTCACATGCCGACCCCAGGCCAGCGCTTCATAACCGATGCGCAGGTCGCGTGCCCCAGCATGTTCAGCCAGCAGCCGCAAATCGTCGACCAGAATCTGTTCATCACCGATGGACTCGGCCGAGGCGTTGCTGCACACCAGCACCAGGTCAGTGCCCAGCTCCTGCATCAGGTCGAATTTGCGCTCGGCGCGTTCCAGATTGCGCGACAATCGATCACGCCGACAGCCTTCGAAATCACGGAACGGTTGAAACAGGGTGATGGCGATCCCGAGATCGGCGCACATCTGTTTAATTTCCCGCGGACTACCGTCGTAGTAGAGAAGGTCGTTCTCGAAAATCTCGACGCCGTCGAAACCGGCGGCGGCAATGGCTTCGAGCTTTTCCGGCAGGGTACCGCTCAAGGATACAGTGGCAATGGAACGCTGCATGTTTCGGCTCCCGGTGGAGGCTTCGGCTACAGGGAATTTGCGCCGCTTTTAAAAGAGTGAGGGGATTATTGAGGCGGTTGGTGCATTGAGCAATTTAAAGTGTACTACCCAGTTAGTTTTGTGTTCGATTATCGAACATAATGGTGATTAGCGAATTGACGATTTTTTGTCCACTGCCCAACATCGTCCTCACATTAAGTCCGGACACGCAACACCGGTCGCGATGTCCAAAACACCAAATAACAAATTCAAAAAACGGGTGGTACACATGATTCCTTCCCAAAGCTCACGCATGGCTCCGGCCATGAACGTCACTGCCGGTGGCATCGGCGACAAAATTCGCGGCGCCATGGCTGTCGGCAAAACCCGTTGGGGGATGCTGGCACTGGTGTTTTTCGCCACCACCCTGAACTACATCGACCGCGCCGCCCTGGGCGTGATGCAGCCGATCCTGGCCAAGGAAATGAGTTGGACGGCGATGGACTACGCCAACATCAACTTCTGGTTCCAGGTCGGTTACGCCATCGGCTTCGTGCTGCAAGGCCGCTTGATCGACCGGGTCGGCGTCAAGCGCGTGTTCTTCTGCGCGGTATTGCTCTGGAGCCTGGCGACCGGCGCCCATGGCCTGGCCACTTCGGCGGTCGGCTTCATGGTTTGCCGATTCATCCTCGGCCTCACCGAAGCTGCCAACTACCCGGCCTGCGTGAAAACCACCCGCCTGTGGTTCCCGGCCGGCGAGCGCGCCGTGGCTACTGGCATTTTCAACGCTGGCACCAACGTCGGCGCGATGTTCACCCCGATGCTGCTGCCGCTGATCCTGCACGTTTGGGGCTGGCAGGCCGCGTTCCTGTGCATGTCGGCACTGGGCGGGATCTGGCTGCTGTTCTGGGGCCTGAAGTACTTCAACCCGGAAGATCACCCGAGCGTCAAACAGTCGGAGCTGGACTACATCCAGAACGAAGTCGAACCGGAACAAACCCGCGTACCGTTCTCGAAAATCCTGCGCATGCGTGGCACCTGGGCCTTCGCCCTCGCCTACTCGATCACAGCGCCAGTGTTCTGGTTCTACCTGTACTGGCTGCCTCCGTTCCTCAACCAGCAATACAACCTGGGCATCAATGTCACCCAGATGGGTATCCCGCTGATCATCATCTACCTCACTGCCGACTTCGGTAGCGTTGGCGGCGGCATCCTCTCCTCGTTCCTGATCGGTCGCGGCGTCAACCCGATCAAGGCGCGACTGATGTCCATGTTCCTGTTCGCCTGCTGCATCATCGGCGTGATCATGGCGGCCGGCTCCAGCAACCTGTGGGTCGCGGTGTTCGCCATCTCCCTGGCCATCGGCGCGCACCAGGCCTGGACCGCGAACATCTGGAGCCTGGTAATGGACTACA
Organism: Pseudomonas sp. IT-P74; assembly: GCF_949768175.1. Taxonomy (NCBI): domain Bacteria; kingdom Pseudomonadati; phylum Pseudomonadota; class Gammaproteobacteria; order Pseudomonadales; family Pseudomonadaceae; genus Pseudomonas; species Pseudomonas sp. IT-P74. Next base: position 95,615 of record NZ_CATKQD010000006.1, read on the forward strand.
CGCCCAAGCACATGATGAGTACGGTGTTCGGCTTCGGCGGCATGTGTGCGGCGATTGGCGGGATGTTCATGACCCAACTGGTCGGCCACATCCTGACCATTACCAACAACAACTACACCGTGCTGTTCACCATGATTCCGGCGATGTACTTCATTGCGCTGACCTGGATGTACTTCATGGCACCGCGCAAGATTCCGACCGTCACTGACTAAAGATCGCCGCACTACCCCCTGTAGGAGCGAGCAGGCTCGCGAAAAACCTGAGAGCGACGCGGGTATCCAGACAACCCGTGTCATCGTTGACGAACACCGCGAGCAGGCTCGCTCCTACAGGTCGTTTCTCTTTGGGCTTTTACCGGCGGCTTTGTTGCCACGCGGCCGCCAACCCGCTGCAGCAGATCACGGCAATGCCGAGCACGGTGGTCAGTGTCGGTGTATGGGAAAACAGCAGCCAGCCCAAGAGGCCGGCGAAGATGATCTGGCAATAGCTGAACGGTGCCAGCAGTGCCGGTGCCGCGAGGCGGAACGCCTGGGTCAGGAACAGGTGTGCCGTCATCCCGCAGGCCCCCAGCGCCAGCATCATCGCGCCATGCACCAGGTTCGGCGTCTGCCAGAAGAACGGCACCAGCGCACTCATCACCAGCGTATTGCACAAGCCTGCAAAGAAGTTGCTGGTGGTCGGGCTGTCGATCTCGCTGAGCTTGCGCGTCAGCAGTTGATAGAAGCAGAAAAACAGCGCCGAGCAGAACGGCAGCAACACCGCCGGGGTAAACAGATCACCACCGGGGTGAACGATGATCAGCACCCCGCTGAAACCGAAAATCACCGCCAGCCATTGCCCCCGGGTCACCCGCTCGCCAAGCAGCGGTACCGACAGCGCGGTGACCAGTACCGGCGCGAGGAAGTTGACCGACGTCGCCTCGGCCAGCGGGATGTACATCAGCCCCGTGGTGAAAAACAGACTGGTGCCCAGCAGGCACAGCGCCCGGATCACCTGCAGCAATGGCCGTTTGGTACGCAGCACCCGCAGCCCGGACTGCGGCAGGAAAATCCCGGCCATCAGCAAGGTGTGAACCACGTAACGCGCCCAGACCACCATGACGATGGGATAGAAACCGGAGAGGTATTTGGAAAAGGCGTCGTGGCTGGAAAACAGGAAGGTTGCGACAACGATCAGCAGGATCCCTTTGAAGGGCTGATTGACGCCGGAAAGCGGGGTGCTGACGGTCATGGGGTTTCCTTACTGAAGTCAAAAGCATCACATGCAGGAGCGAGCTTGCTCGCGATGGTCGTCAACGATGATGATGGCCGCCTGGATAAACACGGCGCCCTCACGTCCCTCGCGAGCAAGCTCGCTCCTACAAGCGAAAGGTGCGCAGCACCGATTACAGCCGCGCCAACAATTCCCGGGTTTTATCCAGCGCCATCTGCGCCCGGTCCAATCCACTCACGCCCTGCTCCAGCAACTGCACGGTGGGAATCTCCAGACTCAATGGAATGTCAGCCGGCAAACCGCGCAACAACCCCTGCAGATCACAATCGCCATCGCCGGGAAAACGCCGTTCGTTACGTGCCTGACGCAAGATCTCCGCCATATCGGACGGTCGTGGTCCTGCGACGTCACACAACTGTGCATACCGTAACCGTGAGGGGGCAACTTTGACCAGTTCTTCCAACCGCGATCCAGAGCGGTCGAAGTGAAAGGCGTCCACCAGTACGCCGCCGTTTTCACGCCCGGCGTTTTCCACGATTCGCGCGGCTTGTTGAAGATTGCGCGCATCGGTCCAGGGCATGAACTCCAGGTGCGGGTGCAGCCCATAGGCTGCAGCCAGATCACAGAGTTCGGCAAAATGCTGCGTCAGCCGCTGTTCGTCAGGATCGTTACCGGCCACCAGCAACTCACTGGCGCCGAACTCGGCACCCACTGCCAGGATTTGCTCGAAATCGGCGACGACGGTTTCCGGCTTGAGCCGCAGGATTTCGACGTCCAGCACCCGAATTCCGGTATCGCGCAGACGCGCCAGGGTCTGGCGCCGCAATTGATGGTCGCCCACCAGGGCAAAATGGTGCTCCTCAGGAGTCGCCGGCACCAAGCGCAAGCCGACATGGCTGTAGCCGGCCCGCGCGGCGACCTCGACCATATCGGGCGGCGACAACTCCAGCACGGTCAGGCTGGCCAGGGAGAAAATACGCTCGCTCATGCTCAACCCTCGATCAAGGATGGCGCGCAGGCACGCCCGGTTTCGGCGGCTTCGCGGATGGCTTCGATCAGCGCCAACGTACGCGCGGCATCGGCGGCACTCACCAGCGGCTCGACCTCCCGACGCACAACTCGCGCGAAGTGCTGCAACTGCAAACGCAGGGCTTCATCAGTACTGAAGCTTTCCTGGGTTGCCAGCAACGGTTGATGCCAGCCTCCGTCGACTTCGTTGTAGTGCCAGTGTTTAAGCTGCGGAATGCTCAGCGCCCCACCTGTCCCGGCCAGCAAGTAACACGGTTGATCAGGATGGCGCGGATACACCGAGTTCTCCCCCGAATCCAGCTCCCAGCTCCAAGGCGCGGCCACCGCATCGGAGCCGGTCAGGCTGCCCAGTGCGCCGTTGTCGAATTGCAGCAACACCGCCGCGCAATCCTCGTTGGCAAACCCGCGAATGGCATTGCTGGTGATGGCCTGAACCTGACGCACTTCACCGCACAAGTGCCGCAGAAGATCGAGGTCGTGGATCAGGTTGGTCAACAGCATCCCGGCACCGGCCTCGCGACGCCAGGGTGTTTCAAAATAACTGTCGGGCTTGCGCAACTGCCAGAGCGCCGTGACCGTGGTCAACCGACCCAATGCGCCGCTGTGGACAAGTTCGTGGGCGCGGACGATCAGCGGATTGTGCCGGCGGTGATGTCCGACCAGTACCGGAACGCCACTCGCCTTCGAGGTAGCCACCAGCTCCCGGGCTTCATCCAGGTGCACGCCCACCGGTTTTTCCAGCAGCACCGGCACACCGGCCGCGAGGCAATCGAGAGCCGTGTTGACGTGCTGCGTGTTCGGGTTGGCGACTATCACGGCGTCCGGCTTCGCCTGCTCCAGCATCTGACGATGATCGGCGAAACAGGCTACGCCCCATTGAGCCGCAAGGCTGGCCGCCTGCGGTCCCGGATCGGCCACGGCACATAACGTCGCTTCAGTCAGGGATTGCAGATGCTGGTAATGCTGCTGGCCCATGTTGCCAGCACCGATCAGGGCGATGCGAAGTGGCGAATTCAAGGTGCGGTCCTCTTGTGAATATTATTGGAGCGATGAATCTCCAATAATTTAGAACCTGGTTCCAGATTCTTACACAGACCTGTCCTGAAAGTGTTCGAACAGCGCACAGCTTCTCAAGTTGAACGCAGTTCAAAATGTGGGAGCGAGCCTGCTCGCGAAGAGGGTGTGTCAGTCGCCATCCAGATCGCATGACACACCGCATTCGCGAGCAGGCTCGCTCCCACAAGGGATTTGCAGTGGCCTTAACTGAACAACTCCGACGCCAGGCTCGCGGCACTCAACTCCTCGGTGTACGCCAGCAACAACGGCGCCAGCTCATGCAGCCGCACCCCCGGCATCCGCGCGCTAGGCCCGGCGATGCTGAGCACGCCGATCACCCGCCCATCGGCGGGATGGCGCACCACGGCCGCAATCGCCGAAGTGCCTACCGCCGAGCTCTCCTCGACCCAGGCGTAGCCCTGCTCCCGCGCCAGACGCAGGCGTTCGAGCAATTCGATGTTCGAGCGCGGCGCGTTCGGCCCCACATGTTCCGGCACCTGCGCACCCTGCCGTTCCACCAGCGACAAGGCTTCGGCATCGCTCATGCACGCCAGCCACGCATGCCCCGAGGCGGTGTAGAACAACGGCGCATCGCGGCCCATGTCCGGGTCGTAACGCAGACCGGAACGCGCGCCCTGGGATTTGGCGATCCAGGTCTGACGCTCACCGTCGATCACCCCGAGACGCACCAGTTCGCCGGTTTCCTGAGCCAGGCGGTCAAGCACCGGCTGCACGATATCGGCACCGCTGCTCGACAGGTAACGGAAGCCCATCGCCACCAGTTTGGTCGAGAGGTGATAACGCAAATTATCCGGATTCTGCCGCACGTAACCGAGGCGAATCAGCTCGGCCAGTAGGCGATGGGTCGCGCTCTTGGGGATGTCCAGTTGCTCCGCCAGGGTCTGCATCGGCAGGCCACGGGGATCGCTGGTGAGGCTTTCGAGCACACTGAAAACACGTTCGATCTGACTGCCGGCCATGGTCGCTTCCACGCAAAATTTGCTCGATTCTAGAAGACAACCGCACGAATGCGAAATCTGGAACTGAGCGTTCGATAACCGCCCGCTTTACGCCCTCCAGACTTGTACGGCTCCACTTGATTCTTATATTTTTTGGAACCAGATTCCAAAACAATAAAACACCGGAGCTCAAACAATGCCTGCCCAAGCGCACGTTCTTCCCGACATCGACTGCGATGTGCTGATCGTAGGCTCCGGTGCGGCGGGACTGTCGGCGGCCGTGACCGCCGCGTGGCACGGGCTGAAAGTCATAGTGGTGGAAAAGGACCCGGTGTTCGGCGGTGCCACGGCCTGGTCCGGTGGCTGGGCCTGGGTGCCTTGCAACCCGCTGGCCCGGCGCGCGGGCATCGTCGAAGACGTTGAACTGCCCCGCACTTACCTGAAAAACGAACTGGGCGAGCGCTTTGATCCGGCGATGATCGACGCATTCCTGGAAGCCGGCCCGCGGATGGTGTCGTTCTTCGAGCAGCACACCTCGCTGCAATTCGCCGACGGCAACGCCATTGCCGACATTCATGGCGACACGCCCGGGGCAGGCACCGGTGGACGCTCGGTGATCGCCGCCCCTTACGACGCACGAAAAGTCGGAACACTGCTCAAGCGTCTGCGCAAAACCATGCGGGAAACTTCGTTCATGGGCATGCCGATCATGGCGGGGGCGGACCTCACGGCATTCCTCAACCTGACCCGCTCGCTGTCGGCGGCCTGGCACGTTACGCGGCGTTTCAGCCGTCATCTGTTAGACCTCGCCATGCATGGCCGGGCGATGCAACTGGTCAACGGTGTGGCCTTGGTGGCGCGCCTGGCGAAATCCGCCGATGACCTCGGCGTGTTGCTCTGGGAATCAGCGCCCGTGACCCGATTGCTGCGCGAGAATGATCAGGTACGAGGTGCGGTGATCAGCACCGCCAAAGGCTCTGTGCGCATCCATGCACGCAAGGCCGTGGTGCTCGCCGCAGGTGGTTTCGCCAATGACGTCCAACGCCGCAAGGCACTGTTCCCCCGCACACCGACCGGGCATGAGCATCTGGCCCTGCCGCCCCTCGGCGTTTGCGGCGATGGCCTGCGCCTGGGCGAAAGTGCCGGCGCCCGGATCAATAGCGACATGGCGTCCGCCGTCGCCTGGGCGCCGGTCTCGCAGGTGCCGCACAGCGACGGCAGCACGGGACACTTCCCGCACATCATCGAGCGGGGCAAACCCGGCATCATCGGTGTGCTGAGCAACGGCCAGCGTTTCGTCAATGAAGCCAACGGCTACTACGACTACGTCACAGCCATGGTCGCCGCTGCCCCGCCGGGTGAAGAAGTAGTGTCGTGGCTGATCTGCACCCATGGCTTTCAACGTCGTTATGGCTTGGGCATCTCTCGGCCATTTCCGGTGCCACTGTCATCCTTCATCCGAAGCGGCTATCTGAAAACCGGCAACACTCTTGAGGAATTGGCGGCAGCCTGCGGCATCGACCCGATTGGCTTGCTCAGCACCGTATCGGACTACAACCGCCACGCGCGCAACGGCGAGGATCCGCAGTTCGGTCGTGGCTCCACGCCCTACAACCGCAAGCAGGGTGACGCACTGCAACGACCCAACCCATGCGTCGCGCCGATCGACCAGGGCCCCTTCTATGCCGTGAAAGTCCAGCCGGGCTGCTTCGGCACCTTCGCCGGGCTCAAGGTCAACCAACATGCCCAGGTCCTGGATGGCGCGGCGCAACCCATCACCGGCCTGTACGCCGCGGGCGGTGACATGGCCAGCATCATGGGCGGCCACTACCCCGCTGGCGGCATCAATCTCGGCCCGGCGCTGACCTTCGGCTACATCGCCGCGCGCCATATCGCAGGCGTCACTGCTTATGAATAATCCGCGAGACCGGCGATCGCCCTCACGATAAAAAACCATCACCCGACGGAATTCGATGGGTTATCCGTGTTCAATACAAGCCTGAAACCTTCTCGGCAGCCCTTCACGGGTAGCCGGGAATCAACCTGTGCGCGGAAAAAAGACGGACGGCCGGACTGGCGCCGCTCCCACTTGGCAGCAACACTCATCGCACGGAGCTTTACCCGGAACAGAAGAGGATTCCCACATGCTATGGAAAAAAGGCCGACGCAGCGACAACGTGGTCGACGCCCGTGGCGATGATGTTGGCGGCGGTGGCGGCGGCATGCGTTTTGGCGGTGGCAAGGGCCTGAGCCTGACGGCGATCCTCCTGATCGTCGGCATCGGCTGGATCACCGGCCAGGATCCGCTGCAGATCCTCGGACAACTGGCCGGGCAAATGGACCAGCAATCGGCGCCCGCCACCCACCAGAGTCGCAAGGCACCGCCGGTCAATGATGAAAGCGCGGAGTTCGTGCGTTCAATCCTTGGCGATACCGAGGACACTTGGGGTGCGATTTTCCAGCAGGTCGGCCGCCAATATAAGGACCCGACCCTGGTGCTGTTCAGCAACCGCGTGAATTCGGCCTGCGGTCTGGCCACCTCGGCGACCGGCCCCTTCTATTGCCCGGCCGACCAGAAGGTCTACCTGGACATGGCGTTCTTCCAGGAGATGTCCCAACGTTTTTCCGCCGCGGGCGACTTCGCCCAGGCCTACGTGATCGCCCACGAAGTCGGACACCATGTGCAGACCCTGCTTGGGGTGTCCGCAAAAATTCAGGCAGCGCGCCAGCAGGGTCGGCAGATGGAGGGCGACGGTGGTTTGCTGGTTCGCCAGGAACTTCAGGCCGACTGCCTGGCCGGTGTCTGGGCCAACAATGCGCAGAAGCGCCTGAACTGGCTGGAACCGGGCGACATCGAAGAAGCATTGAACGCAGCGAACGCCATCGGCGACGATCGTTTGCAGCAACAGGGTCAGGGCCGTGTGGTCCCGGACTCGTTCACCCATGGTACGTCGGCGCAACGGGTGCGCTGGTTCAAAACCGGTTTCGCCCAAGGCCAGGTTGGCCAGTGCGATACCTTTGCGGCGAAAAATCTGTAAATGAAGAAGTGGTTGTTGGTTGTTCTGTTTACTTGCGCAACGTCCCAGGCCGCCGAGCAGGGGGTCAAAGACCTCAGCTCGGGGCGCCTGCTGTTGAAATCAGGTGAAATCGCGGTGGGCATCAGCCCCGCCCCGGCAAAAATCGAACGGGTGCTGATCATCCTCCACGGTCGCTTGCGCAATGCGCAAACCTATCTGCAGAGCGGTGAGCACGCGGCCGAACTGGCCGGGCAAAGCGCAACGACCCTGGTGATCGCCCCGCAATTTCTCAATGAAACCGATGTTGCGGTCCATCCGGTGGCCGACACCGTTTTGCGCTGGCAAGGCAATGAATGGATGGCCGGCGGAGAATCCACGGCACCGTTTCGGCTGAGTTCCTACGCGGCGCTCGACGAAATCATCGCCCGCGTGGGTGACCGTCAGCAGTTTCCAGAGGTGAAGCAAATCGTCATCGCCGGGCATTCCGGTGGCGCGCAGGTGGTTCAGCGCTATGCATTGCTCGGTCACGCGCAGTCAGAGCTCGATGCGGCCGGCGTGCAGGTGCGCTATGTGATTGCCAATCCGTCCTCCTACGCTTATTTCGATGAGCGCCGGCCCGTGGCGTTCAGCCACGCCGGTTGCCCGCAATTCAATCGCTGGAAGTACGGGCTGGCAGATTTACCGACCTATGCCGAAGGACAAACCGCGGCGCAGTTGCAGGAAAGTTACCTCAAGCGTGAAGTCGTTTATCTGCTGGGGCAGCAGGATACTGACCCGAATCATCCGGCGCTGGACAAGAGTTGTGAGGCCAGGGCGCAAGGGCCGTCTCGATTGACCCGTGGGCGTTTTTACTTCGATTATCTGAAGCGGCTGCAACCGCAAGGGTTGAAGCAGCAGCTGATAGAAGTACCCGGGGTCGGGCATGACGGGGATGGGATGTTTACATCGCCGCAGGGGCAGAAGGCTTTGTTTGGTCAGTAAGATTTCCGGGGCTTGAACTGACGCCATCGCGAGCAGGCTCGCTCCCACAAGGATTTTGCGGTGAACACATCATTTGTGGACACCAGAGATCACATGTGGGAGCGAGCCTGCTCGCGATGGCGGTTGACCAGGCAACGAAGCACTCAAGCCAACAGCATCTGCCGCAACTCAACACAATCCGCTGCATGCCAATCGGTCAATTCCGGCCATGGATTATCCGGCAAATTCACCAACACAGTCCGCGCCCCCGCCGCTCGCCCGCAATCGAGATCGAAGCGGTAATCACCGACCATCACCATCTCGCTCGCCGGCACCTTCCACGCTTCGGCCAGTTTCAGCAACCCGCCCGGATGCGGTTTGGGCGGCGCATCATCGCGACCCAGCACATCCTCCAGCGCAAAGCAGTCGGCCAGGCCAATGGCCTCCAGCGTGACATGTGCCAGCTCCCGGGCATTGCGCGTGAGAATGCCCAGGCGATAACCGCGCCCGGCCAGCTCGCGCACCAGTTCCACCGCACCCGGTGCCGGTTGCGAACCGAGGGCCAGGTCCCGCTCATGCTCCAGCAGCCAGGCATGTTTGGCTGCGGCCTCATCGGCTGGCAGCGCGGCGAGGTGGGTCAGGATGTCGTGTTCGGCAGGGATCGCCAACGCCACGCGAATCGCCGCGAAGTCGTGCACAGCCACCGTCAGGGTGCCGTCCATGTCGAACACCCAGTGACGCACGTCGGCCAGGCTCATGCCCAATCCTTGCGGTGACGGATCAAGCCTTCCTGGGTGACCGAGGCCACCAGTTGCCCCGCGCGGTTGAACACGCTGCCACGGGAGAATCCACGGGAGTTGCCGGCCCACGGACTGTCCATCGCGTAGAGCAACCAGTCATCGGCACGCAGGTCCTGATGGAACCACAGCGCGTGATCGAGGCTGGCCACCTGCATGTCCTTGTTCCAGACCGTTTTGCCGTGGGGCTGCATCGAGGTGACCAGCAGACCGAAGTCCGAGGCGTAGGCCAGCAGGTATTTATGCAGCGCCGGCGAATCGGCCAACGCCCCGTCGGCGCGGAACCAGACGTACTTGACCGGATCGGAGGGCAGCGGGTTGTAAGGATCCTTCTCGGTCACCGGTCGAAATTCGATCGGCTTCGGGCACAGCAGTTTTTCGCGCATTTTCTCAGGGATCAGGTGCGCGCGCTGCTGGGTGATCTCCAGCTCCGATGGCAGGTTTTCCGGACCGACCACTTGCGGCATTTCGGTCTGGTGCTGAAAGCCTTCTTCGTCGTACTGGAACGACGCACTGCAGGTGAAGATCGGGTGGCCCTTCTGGATCGCCGTCACCCGGCGCGTGCTGAAACTGCCACCGTCACGCACCCGGTCAACCTGATACACCACCGGTAATCCGGCATCGCCCGGACGCAGGAAATAGCCGTGCATCGAATGCACATGGCGCGCCTCTTCAACCGTCTGACTGGCCGCCGACAGCGACTGGCCGAGCACCTGACCACCGAACAGCTGACGAAACCCCAGGTCCTGGCTACGACCACGGAACAGGTTTTCTTCGATCGGTTCCAGGGTCAGCAGGTCGACCAGATCATCCAACACTTGGCTCATTCAGATGCTCCTCAGGCAAAACATGGCCGCGCAGCCTTGGCTGCTACGGTCGATTCAGTTTCGGGACTCTGCCCATGAGGGCCATTGTAAACGTCCGTGTCAGGTTATCCATGCAAGGTTTGCAGCCATTGCTCGCGGCTGATGCGATACAACACATGCCGACGCAACGGGTGATCGGCCTCGAGTCGCGGGTGATCGAAGTCATTTTCCGGATCATGGTGCATGCCGATGGCCTGCATGACTTTCTCTGACGGCAGATTGGTTTGCGTCGTGAAGGCCACGACCTCTTGCAGCAACAAGCGGTCGAACCCGCAGCGCAGAACAGTCCACGCCGCTTCGCTGGCGTAACCCAAGCCCCAGTGCTCGCGGGCCAGGCGCCAGCCGATTTCCGTGGCCGGGGTAAAGGGTGCGTCGAAACCGACCACGCCAAGCCCGGTAAACCCGATGAACTGGCCAGAATCCTTGCGCTGCAAAGCCCAGAGACCATAACCATGCTCGGCGAAATGACCACGGATTCGCCCGATCAATGATGCGCTTTCCAGCCGGCTCAAGGTTGCCGGGAAATAGCGCATCACCTGCGGATCGGCACACATCGCGGCAAAGTCCGCTAAATCTTCATCGCGCCACTGGCGCAACAGCAGCCGAGCGCTTTCAAGTTCCAGTATTGGCTCCATTGCTCACCGCCCCTCCGTTTGCATGCTGCAAGTCTACAACGCTGGTAGGATCCCTCTCTCATTCCTACATGAAATGACCATGCCACTGCCGCTGATTTATCACGAAGACTACAGCCCCGAGTTTCCGGCGGATCACCGCTTTCCCATGGACAAGTTCCGCCTGTTGCGCGATCACCTGGTGGACAGCGGTCTGACCCGCGACGTCGACTTGCTGCGCCCGGATCTGTGTCCGGCAGATATTCTCGCCCTCGCCCATGACCCTTCGTACATCGAGCGCTACATGAGTGGCGAATTATCCCGCGAAGACCAGCGCCGCCTCGGCCTGCCCTGGAACGAAGCCCTGGCCCGACGTACGGTGCGGGCGGTCGGCGGTTCGTTGCTGGCGGCCGAAAAGGCGCTGGAGTATGGCCTGGCCTGTCACCTGGCGGGCGGTACCCACCACGCGCACTACGACTATCCGGCCGGATTTTGCATCTTCAATGACCTGGCGGTGATCAGCCATTACCTGCTGGAAAGTGGAAGGGTGAACCGGGTGCTGATCTTCGATTGCGACGTGCATCAGGGCGACGGGACTGCACGAATACTGCACAACACCCCGGAAGCAGTGACCGTTTCCCTGCACTGCGAAAAGAATTTTCCCGCACGCAAGGCCGAAAGCGACTGGGACATTCCACTGCCCAACGGCATGGGCGATGCCGATTACCTGAAGGTCGTGGACGATGCACTCAACTACCTGCTGCCGCTCTACCAACCGGACCTGGTGCTGTATGACGCCGGGGTCGATGTGCATAAGGACGACGCCCTGGGTTATCTGCAACTGACAGACGAAGGCGTCGCTGCCCGCGATGAAAGCGTGATGCGCCATTGCCTGGGCCGTGACATTCCGCTCGTCGGGGTAATCGGCGGCGGCTACAGCAAGGACCGCCAGGCCCTGGCCCGCCGTCACGGCATCCTCCATCACAGCGCGCAGCGCGTCTGGCAGTCATCAGGTTGTCACTGAACTGTGGATGCTTTACCCACAATGCCTGTGGAACTGCCTGTGGATAACCTGAGTGAAAGGGCCTACAGCCCACACGGCGTATAGGCTACAGAACACTGACTGTTTTTTAACCACCCTTCAAAGACACCTCTAAACCCTGTAGGAGTGAGCCTGCTCGCGATAGCGGTCTGTCAGGCCCACAGATGTTGAATGTACCGCCGCCATCGCGAGCAGGCTCGCTCCTACAGGGGGCGGGGCTGGTAGAATGCCCGGCTTATCCCGCCAGACCACAGCGCATCCCATGACCCAATCTTCGCCAGCCCTTCCCCCTCACGTCGCCATCATCGGCGGCGGCCCCGCCGGACTGATGGCGGCCGAAGTGTTGAGCCAGGCCGGGATCAAGGTCGACCTGTACGACGGCATGCCCTCGGTCGGACGAAAATTCCTCCTGGCCGGCGTCGGCGGCATGAACATCACGCACTCCGAAGCCTATCCGGCGTTTCTCTCGCGCTACGCCGAACGCGCCCCGCAGATCGCCCCGCTGCTGCGCGGCTTCGGCGCCGAAGCGTTGTGCCGGTGGATTCATGACCTGGGCATCGATACCTTCGTCGGCAGCTCCGGCCGGGTATTCCCCACCGACATGAAGGCCGCGCCATTGCTGCGCGCCTGGCTCAAGCGCCTGCGCGACAGCGGCGTAGTTATCCACACCCGCCACCGCTGGCTCGGCTGGGACGAGCGTGGCGATTTGCGCATCGACAGTCCGGAAGGCGAAAAGACCGTGCAAGCCGATGCCACCCTGCTCGCCCTCGGTGGCGGCAGTTGGTCGCGACTGGGTTCGGATGGCGCGTGGATGCTGCCACTGGAGCAGCACGGTGTAGGACTGGCGCCGTTGCAACCCAGTAATTGCGGCTTCGAGGTGCAGGCCTGGAGCGAATTGATGGTCAGCAAATTCGCCGGCGCCCCGCTGAAAAATATCGCCATCGGTCTTAATGATGACGTTCCGCGACTAGGCGAATGTGTGATTACTGCCACCGGAATCGAAGGCAGTTTGATCTACGCCCTGTCGGCACCGATCCGCGAGGCGATCAACCGGCACGGCTCGGCAACCATTCATCTGGACCTGTTGCCCGGCCGGCCTGTGGATAAAATTCAAGCAGCGTTGAGCAAGCCACGGGGATCGCGATCCATGGCCAAACACCTGCACAGTCAGTTGGGCATCGATGGCGTAAAAGCGGCGCTATTGCGTGAACTCACGCCTGTCGAAGCGTTTACCGACCCGAGCCTGCTGGCCCAATCGATCAAGGCATTACCACTGACATTGGTGAAAACCCGTCCACTGGACGAGGCCATCAGCAGCGCTGGCGGTGTGTTGTTCGAAGCGATGGATGAGCGATTGATGCTCAAGCAACTGCCTGGCGTGTTTTGCGCCGGGGAAATGCTCGATTGGGAGGCGCCGACCGGCGGCTATCTGCTGACCGCGTGTTTCGCCAGCGGGCGGGCGGCGGGGTTGGGGATGGTAGAGTGGTTGCGGCGCAAGGGTTGATGACCGCGCAGCTCCCATCGCCAGCAGGCTGGCTCCCACACGGGATTTGTGTCGCTCACAAAAAACCTGTGGGAGCCAGCCTGCTGGCGATGACGGCCTAACGGACGCAGTGCGTAATCAAGGCTTGCGCTTACGCGGCCCGGTATTGAACACCGGCACCTTGCGCACAGGCTTGATCGAAGGCTCCGCCGGCGCAACTTCCCCGCTATCCACCCACTTGCCCAGATTGCGTTTACCACCGCCACCACCGGAAGCCTTGGGCTTCTTCGGTTTCTTCGGCTTCTTCACGACCTGGCCGCTGGCATCGGTGTCCGGCACGCGGTGCTCCGGTTCGAAGTCCGGCTCGTTCTGCCGCTTCAAGGTCTGGCGGGTCAGCATCTCGATGGCCGACAGCAGATTCACTTCATCGGCGCAGACCAGGGAAATCGCCTCGCCGGTCGAACCCGCACGGCCAGTACGACCGATACGGTGGATGTAGTCCTCAGCGACTATCGGCAAATCGAAGTTGACCACCATCGGCAGATCTTCGATATCCAGACCACGAGCCGCCACGTCGGTGGCGACCAGAATCTGCACTTCACTCGCCTTGAAGCGGTCGAGCGCACGCTGGCGGGTCGCCTGGGGTTTGTCGCCGTGGATGCCGTCGGCATTGATGCCCAGACCCTGAAGTTTATCCACCAGCGCATCCACGCCGTTGCGGGTCTTGGCGAACACCAGCACCTGCTTCCACTTGCCCTTGCGCATCAGGTGAACGAACAGCTCCGGCTTGCGCTTCTTGTCCACCGTCACGATCCATTGCTTGACCGTATTGGCCGCGACGTTGCGCGGGCTGACTTCGATGGTCAGCGGATCGTTGAGCATCTGCCCGGCCAGCAGGCGGATGTCATCGGAGAAGGTTGCGGAGAACAACAGCGTCTGACGTTTCTTAGGGAGCGCGCGGTAAATGTTCGCCAGTTCCTCGGAAAAGCCCAGGTCGAGCATACGGTCGGCTTCGTCCAGCACCAGGGTTTGCAACTGGTTGAACTTCAGCGCGTTCTGGCGGAACAGGTCGAGCAAGCGGCCCGGGGTCGCCACCAACAGGTCGACACCGCTGCGCAGCTTCATCATCTGCGGGTTGATGCTGACGCCGCCATATACCGCGTAGGTGCGCAGCGGCAGGTTTTCGGCGTACTGGCGCACGGCTTCGTGAACCTGCTCGGCCAGCTCGCGGGTCGGTACCAGGATCAGCACGCGGACCGAGTTGGCGGTGACTTTCGGCCCTTCCATGGCCAGCAGTTGCAACAGCGGCAGGGCGAAACCGGCGGTCTTGCCGGTGCCGGTCTGGGCGGCGGCCATCAGGTCACGACCGGCCAGCACCGCCGGAATGGCTTGCGCCTGAACCGGCGTCGGAGTCTGGTAGCCGAGCGTCTCGAGGGAGCGCAGCAAGGGTTCGATCAGGCCAAGGGTGGCGAAAGTCATGGGAGTACCGTAGGAAAATTCAGCGCGGGTTGTTCAAAACAAGTGTGCAATACAAGATGCAATGCCGCGCAGTTTACCCTAATTCACACGGGATTCTGTCGGTACTGCCGTCGTTACCACTGGCCGCTCTGGCGTGCGGCGCCATTGTGGCAAGCCGATCAACACCACGGCACTGATGATCACCGCCATCGCCAGGGCTTCCTCGATACCGATGGTTTCGCCGACGAACACGATCCCCAGCAACACCGCCACCGCCGGGTTGACGTAGGCATAGCTCGTGGCAGCAGCCGGACGCACGTGCTTCAACAAGTACATGTAGGCGTTGAAGGCGATGATCGAACCGAACACGGTCAGATACGCCAACGCGGCCCAGCCTTCGATTGGTGGCACCTTTTCCAGATGCTCACCGCTGACTGCGCTGGCAATCAGCAACACCACACCGCCCACCAGCATTTCCACAGCGCTGGCCATCGCGCCCTGAGGCAACGGCAGGTGTTTGCTCCAAACAGAGCCAAAGGCCCAGGTCGCCGCTGCAAAAATCAGCAACGCCGCACCCAATGGACTCGATTGCAGGTTGGAACCGAGGTTGAGCATGCCGATGCCAATCAGCCCGAGCACGATCCCGGCCCATTCCAGACGGGTATTACGCGTGCCCCAGAAATAGCCGCAGAGCAAAGTAAACAGCGGCACCGTCGCCACCGCCAACGCCGCCACCCCGGAGGCCACGCCCGTGTGCTCGGCCACGCTCACCGCGCCGTTGCCGCACGCCAACAGCAGAATCCCAATGATCCCGGCGGCTTTCCACTGCGCCCAGGTCGGCGCCGGCGCTCCGCGCCAGCGCAGGAAGGCATACATCAAGGTTCCGGCGATCACGAAGCGGATGCCGGCAAGCAGCAACGGCGGCCAGGACTCCACGCCGATGCGGATCACCAGGTAAGTCGAGCCCCAAATCACGTACAAGGCAAAGAAGGCAGCGATCAAGGGTAAGGGAAAGCGACGAAGGCCGGACATGGGGGCAGCTCACAGGCAAAGACAAGTGAACGGCTATTCTAGAAAGGCTGGCGTCGGAAAATAAGTTACAAAACCTGTTTAAAGCGCCAGTACACTTTTCAAAACACGGAGTTCAGCGCTATAAACCGTGTTTTCGAAAGTCGGCCATTTTCAGGAGTCACCCCGATGGACAAGTACGACCGCATGCTGCTCAGCGCCCTGCTGGAAAACGGTCGCGCGTCCTACGCGGACCTGGCGCGCAAGGTCAACCTGTCTGCCCCGGCCGTGGCCGAGCGCGTGGCCAAGCTCGAAGCCAGCGGCGTGATCACCGGTTATCAGGCAAAGGTCGACATGGCCAAGCTCGGCCTGCCGATCCAGTGCGTGATCGAATTGCGCCTGAACCAGCACGGCAACCAGAAAGCCTACGACGACCTGATCAAAATCCCGCAATTGACCGAATGCCATCGGGTGACCGGCGACCCGTGCGTGATCATGCAAGCGGCGGTGGGCTCGATGCCGGAACTGGAAGAACTGATCAACCGGATCGCCACGTTCGGGTTCAGCAAGACGTCGATTGTGTTGTCCAGCGCCATCGAGAAGCGGGTGCCGTTGGGACATATCGAAGGCAACGGCAAGCTTTGATCGAACGCGGAACCTGTAGGAGCGAGCCTGCTCGCGATGGTCGCCAACGATAACGCGAGAAACCTGACACCCCGCACCGTTCTCGGGTTCATCGCGAGCAGGCTCGCTCCTACAGGGGACTTGTGGTGTTTTCGGGATCAGCGATAGCGCTTTAGGTGTTCGCCCACTTTCGCCGCAGGCACTTTCTGCAACTTGCACAACAAGTCATGGGACAACTCGCGCAAGCCATGCTTCTGCCGCAGTTCGTCAGCGAGGTGCGCGGTCAGGTTGGCCGCCATCTCGGCATCGGCCATGGCCCGGTGGGCCTTGCCGGTGTGCGGCAGGTTGGCAAACGTGGTGAGGGTGCCGAGCTTGTGGTTCGGTGCGGCGGGCATCAGGCGTCGGGCAAGCAGCAACGAACAGGCAAAGTTCTGCAAGCGGGTGCGTTTGATTCGCCCCAGTTCGAAGTCCCAGAACTTCTGGTCGAACGCGGCGTTATGCGCCAGCAATGGCGTGGTGCCGACGAATTCGTTGACCTCGTTCATCACCTGCTCGGCCGACGGCGCGGTGCGCAGCATGGCGTTGCTGATGCCGGTGAGTTGTTCGATGAAGGCCGGGACACGTACGCCGGCGTTCATCAAGCTCTGGTAACGCTCGACGATGCGCCCCTGCTCAAGGATCACCACGGCGATTTCCGTGGCCCGGCAGTTGCTGCTCGGGGAGATCCCGGTGGTTTCAAAGTCGATGACTGCTATGCGTTCCAAACCTGGTTCAACTCCGTAAAAATCAATTCTTGAGCAGCAACGCGCCTTCGATCGGCACGTAGCGGCTGGCGGCGCGGATCAGCGAGTTGGCGGTCAGGCCCGGCACACCGTAGGCTACCGCTTGCACCCCGTGTTTGCTGATGATGCGTTCGAGCAGCATGTCGAAATCACCGTCGCCGGAGGCCAGGACGATTTCATCGACATGGTCGGCGGCGTCCATGATGTCGAGGGTAATGCCCACGTCCCAGTCGCCCTTGGCCGAGCCGTCGCTGCGCTGGATGTACGGCTTGAGCTTCACGGTGAAACCGAGGTTGCGCAGGATCTGCTGGAACTGCTGCTGTTTGCTGTCGCCACGGTCGATGGCGTAGGCGTAGGCTTCGACGATCTCGCCCTGTTTGCTGATGTCAGCCCACAGTGCGGCGTAGTTGAAGTGGCAACCATAGGCCTGACGCACGGTGTAGTAGAGGTTCTGGACATCGGCGAACACTGCGATTTTTTTCACCGGCTTTCCTCAAGGCTGAATCAGGCACCAGGCCCGAAAAGTCGCCCAGTATGCCAGCCCGAAGGATTGTTCCGCGAATAATCGGCCCGGAGCGCGGTTGCGCTCCGGACGAATGGCGTATCAGACGAAGGAATCGTCGTCGCCGAAGAACGATGAGTTGTCATCGCTGTAGTCGGCGTCGCTGATCCCGCCCTGATCGTTGCTGTAGGTATCGTTACCGGCCATGCGCTGGTCATCGCCCCAGCCATTGTTGCTCTGGTCGTTGACCTGGGCCGGCTCTTCCTTGATGACTTCGACGACTTCCGGTTGCTGATTGTGATGGAACAGGCTGCTGATGCCCTGTGCCAGCATTACGCCACCCGCCACGCCGGCGGCGGTTTTCAGCGCACCACCAAGGAAACTGCTGCCAGCCGCTGCCGGAGCCTGTTGTTGCGGCGCATAGCCCTGCTGTGGAAAGTTCTGTTGCGGGGCACCGAAGCTCTGCTGTGGCGGCTGCGAACCGAACGACGAGCGTCCCGGCTCACGCCAGCCACCGTTCGACGGCGGTGCGCTCTGGGTTGGCGCGGGCTGTGGCTCGCGGGAGTTGCCGCCAAAGATGCTCGACAAAAAGCCACCGCCACTCGGCGCAGGAGCCGGGGTCGCCTGGGCCTTGGCCTGTTGCAGTTCAGCCTGCAATTGCTGGACTTGCTGGGTCAGTTGTTTGTTCTGCTCATCGAGGCTCTTGATCGCCGCCTCTTGCACCAGAATCGCCTGGGTCATGAAATAACCTGCCGCGGGCTGGCGCGTCAGGTGTTCCTTGATCCGCGCCTCGGCCTGGGCGTCGCGCGGGGCTGAGTCCGTTTCGGCCTGCTGCAGCCGGGAAAACAGTCCATCGATCAGGGTTTGTTCTTCGCTGTTCATGGCGACCTCGTAGATTGCCGGGGAAATCGTTGCCTTTATCCAATGAGGATAAGGCGCTCAACCTTAATGGAGGCTGAAACAAGATGTTTCAATGTCCTTTACCGAACGTTTACGTTTGCTTCCCCCTGCGCTTGATCGGTTAAAGTGAGCCACTGCTTCCAACCTGCGATACCCACTGATGAATCCGTTAGATGTGCTGCGTGACTCCCTGTATTTCTTCAAGCGCAATCTGAGCCAGATCGTGCAGCTGTGCCTGCCGCTGGTGATGTTTGAGGCTCTGCTGCAACAAGTGGTCGACCACTCCACGGAGCCGGACAGTTTCCCCGGCATCAGCGTGATTGTCGGCTTGCTGGTGTACCCGCTGTATACCGCCGCGCTGATTCTGTTTCTCGATGCTCGCAGCCGCGGAGAATCGCCGAGCAACCGCGAACTGCTGTCCAGGTCCGCCTACCTGTGGCCGCGCTTCGCCCTGCTGACGGTGCTCAATACCGTGCTGATCCTGCTGGGCCTGTCGCTGTATTTCCTGCCGGGCATCTACCTGATGGTGACCCTGGCGTTTGGCGAATACCTGTTGGTGTTGCGCGGCCTGGCGCCGCTGGCGGCCATGAAGGAAAGTCTGCGCCTGACCAGCGGTCATTTCCTGCGCATCCTGCTGTGCATTCTGAGTGTGATGGGGCCGTTGTGGCTGCTCAAAGGCGTGACACTGGCGGCGTACCCGGAACCGCAGAACCCGGTGATCTCACTATTGATCGACAGTGCCCACAGCTTCCTTCAGCTGTTTACCAGCGTGGTGCTGTTCCGGCTGTTCATGCTGATCAACCCGCTGCCTGAGAGAAATGACAACTCGCTCTGACGTTGGGCGCGACCATCGCTCTCGGGTATCCTCGGGAACAATCCTGTAACGCTAATAAGCCGAGCCATGACCCGTCTACTGCGCTACACCCTGCTGGGCCTGCTGATCGTGATCGGCCTGATCACCGTAATGATCTACAGCCTGACCTGGCGCCCCGATGCCAAAGAAGTATTGCCCGTCAGTTGCAGTGCCCAGGCCCCCTCCCTGGTCCCCGGGCAGGCGTTGAAAGTGATGACCTGGAACGTCCAATACCTGGCCGGCAAGCGTTACGTATTCTGGAATGACCTGGCCGCTGGTACCGACGAACGTCCCACAGCGGAAGACATGGCTTTCAGCCTCGACGAAGTGGCGCGGGTGATTCGCGACGAACAACCGGACATCGTGCTGTTGCAGGAACTGGACGACGGCGCCAAGGCCAGCGATTACCAGCACCAGTTCAAACTGCTGCAAGAACGGCTCGCCGACTTGTATCCGTGTGGCACCAGCGCGTTCGACTGGAAGGCTGACTTCGTGCCGAACCCGCACATCTTCGGCAGTGTCGGCCGGCAACTGGCGACCCTGAGCCGTTACCAGATCGAACATGCCGAACGGCTGCAACTGCCCATCACCTCGGGCAATCCACTCAGCCGCCAATTCAAACCCAGAGATGCCTTGCTGGTGAGCTACTTGCCGTTGAGTGATGGCGGGCAAATAGCGGTGCTCAATACCCATCTGGACCGCGCCAATCGAGCCGACAACACCTTGCAAAACCAGGTGAACGCCGTGGCCAGGACCCTCGATAAACTCGAAAGCCGTGGCACGCCGTGGCTGATCGGTGGGGATTTCAACCTGTTGCCGCTGGGCCAGTATCGACGCCTGTCCGACGCACAACGCGCGCCCTACTCTGCCGACAGCCCGTTGCACCTGCTGTGGGACAAGTACCCGATGATCCCGACCAACAACGAAGCCAGTGGTATCGACCGCGAACGCTGGCTGACCCATTACCCGAACGATCCCGGGCTGAACGGTCCGGACCGGACTGTCGACTACCTGTTCTACAGCCCGCGGATCAAACGGGTCGAGGCGATGGTGCGGCAGGATGATACGTTGCGTATCTCCGATCACCTGCCGGTGATTGCGCGGTTCCTGTTGCCGGCTGCGCCTTAGTTCCGAATCCACATAAAACCTGTGGGAGCGAGCCTGCTCGCGATTGCGGTGTGTCAGACAGATCAATATTGACTGACACTACGCCTTCGCGAGCAGGCTCGCTCCCACAGGGGTCATGCATGGGCTGAAATCAGGTTTAATGCACCTCCTCCAGATCATCATGCAACAACCCGAAGATCTCGCGCTTCATCTCGATGAACGAGCGCTCCATGACCATATCGAGGTTGCGTGGACGTTCGATCGGCACATCCAGAATCTGCTTGATCCGCCCAGGCCGGGCGCCCATGACGTAGACCCGGTCGCCGAGCAGGATCGCCTCGTCAATGTCGTGGGTCACGAACAACACGGTCTTCTTGCTGTTGCCCCACACCCGCAGCAACAGCTGCTGCATTTGCAGGCGCGTCTGGCTGTCGAGGGCGCCGAAGGGCTCGTCCATCAGCAGGATCTGTGGATCGTTGGCCAACGCCCGGGCGATGGCGACACGCTGCATCATGCCGCCGGACAACTGCTTGGCGTAGTTGTCGGCAAAGCCGCTCAGGCCCACTTCGTTGACGTAGTAATCGACGATGTCCTTGCGTTGCGCCGCCGGCATGCCGCGCCGCTTGAGGCCGAACTCGACGTTCTGGCGCACCGTCAGCCACGGGAACAGCGTGTAGCTCTGGAACACCATGCCGCGATCCGCACCGGGGCCTTCCACCTGCTGGCCGCCGACGTAAATCTCGCCTGAGGTCGGTTCGGCCAGGCCGGCGGTGAGGTACAGCAGGCTCGACTTGCCGCAACCTGAAGGCCCCACCAATACAGCAAATTGCTGGTCCGGCACCTCGAACGACACTTGCTCCAACGCGGTAAAGGTACCGCCATCGGGTTTCCTGTAACGCAGGCTGACCTTGTCCACCTTCAGCCGTGGCGCGTTCACCGGGGCAGCCTGAGGGGCGACAAAACGATGAGTGGCGGCGGTTACTGAGCCCATGCGGTGATCCTCAGACGTAGGAAACGGAACAGTTGATCGGTGACCAGGCCCAGCAGGCCGATGATCGCGATGGCGAGGAAAATCACATCCACCTGGAAGCCACGCATGGCCTTGAGGCTCAGGTAACCCAGGCCACTGGAAGCGGCGACCAGTTCAGCCACCACCAGGTAAGTCCAGGCCCAGCCCATGGTCACCCGCAAAGTGTCGAGCACGCCCGGCAGGGACGCCGGGGCGATGACGTGCAGCACCGCATCACGACGGTTCGAACCGAGGGTGTAGGAGGCGTTGATCAGGTCCTTGGAGATGCCTTTGGACACGTCCGCGATCATCACCAGTTGCTGGAAGAACACGCCGAAGATGATCACCGACACCCGCTGCTCCAGACCGATGCCGATCCACAGGATGAACAGCGGCACGAACGAGGTCACCGGCAGATAACGAATGAAATTCACCAGCGGTTCAAGAAAGGCCTGGACGATGCGGAAACTGCCCATCAACAGTCCCAGCGGCACCGCCACCAGGGACGACACGATGAAACCGACCATCACCACTTCGACACTGGCCCACACATGCTGGCCGAGGGTGCCGTCGCGACCCAGGCGCACGGCGGCCTCGACCACCGCGCCCGGCGTCGGCAGGAACATGCCCGGCACCACGCCACCGTAGGACAAGCCGGCCCACAGGCCGACCAACAGCACCCAGGCCAGGCCGTTTGCGCTCCAGATCACCGAGACCGGCAAACCGGTCTTGGGCGTGATGCAGCGGCTCAGCCATGAATTGCGCTTGAACATGCAGCCTCCTAGAGCGGGGTGACGAAGCGGTTGTCGATCAGGTCGTCATTGCTGACGTTGTAGGGCTTGCCTTGCAGCTCGCTGGCGGTCTCGTTGGCCAGTTTGATCAGCGGTGCGCTGTCACCCGGTTTACCCGGCGAGCCCAGGAGTTTTTCGCTCATGGCCTGATCGTAGAAGCGCACGCCTTGTGCTGCGGCCTCCATTTCCTTCGGATCGGCCAGGTAACCGCCAACACCCTTGGCCATGATTTTGTAGGCTTCCTGCGGATGATCCTTGGTGTACTGCACGGCTTTGTACAAACCGGCCACCAGGGCCTTGACGTCTTCCGGCTGCTTTTCGATCACGCTGCAGTTCAGTGCGACCACATCGACGATCACCCCCGGCGTGCTGCTGCTGTCGATCAGTACCTTGCCCTGTTTTTTGTCGCGAACCATCGACAAGTGCGGCTCCCAGGTCACGGCGGCCGGTACTCGACCGGCGATGAACGCAGTGGCGGCGTCGTCGGCCGTCATGTTCTGCACGGTGATGTCGCTCATGCTCATGCCGTGTTTTTTCAGCAGATACGACAGCCAGAACTGCGAGGTCGAACCTTCGTTGACCGCAACGGCCTTGCCCTTGAGTTCCTGCAGGCTCTTGACATCCTTGCCCACCAGCACGCCGTCGCCTCCATGGCTGTCGTCCAATGCTGCAACAGCCTTGAAGCAGAATTGCGGACGGTACTTGAGCACTTCGTCGATGGTCGACGCCGAGCCGGACAACTCGCCGGACGCTTGTGCGGCCATGTACATCGCCGCTTCTTCGACCACCGGCAATTCGACGGTCAAACCGTTTTCCTTGAAGTAGCCAAGGTCCTGGGCCAGGTACAGGGTGCCGTAGCCGACCCAGGTGGTATGACCGATGGACAGGGTGCCGGCCTGGGCGCTGGTGGCGACCGTCGCGGCGATGGCGGTGACCGCCAGTGGATGGGCAACGCGGGTAAGCAAGGACTTGATCATGGAGCACTCCCAAAGCTGTTGATTTAGTTTTGTCATGGGCAGTACGGCGAGCCCTGAATCGGCTGCGACCTGTGGTCTCTCGGGGACCCTTCGGCGGGCAGCATTCGGCGGGCTGGCGAGATCGATGTTGGCCCAAGGGCGGGATCAGGAAAACGAGGAAATATGTGGATGCGAGTGATGAAAAAGCTGGTTAGTGAGCACTGTGAAAGGGCGTTGTGGGCGGGGATGCCCGACATGGGTGCAAGACTTGAGAGGTCTGTTGAATCGACAAAAGCAATCGCGAGCAGGCTCGCTCCTACAGGGATCTATGTCGACCTCGTTTCCGATGATCGACACAAATCCAATGTGGGAGCGAGCCTGCTCGCGATAAGCCGCAGGACCTTCAGGCGATATCAGAGCCGGCCGTATTCCTGCGCCGTGCGATCCATCGCTTTCAAGGTCTTGCCGATCAGCTCATCAATCTCTTCACGGCTGGCAATCAGCGCCGGCGCCATGATCATCCGCCCCAACGTCGAGCGAATGATCACCCCCTCCTCGAAACCAATCGTGCGGCAGCGCCAGGCGATGTCGTTCTCGTTGGCGAAACGCTTGCGAGTGGATTTGTCTTCGGCCAGTTGCAGCGCCGCGACCATGCCGGTGCCCTGGATGTCACCCACCAGCGGGTGCTTGCCGAACACTTCGCGCAGACACTGTTGCAGGTACGGGCCGATGTCGTCCTTGACCCGCGTCACCACACCTTCATCACGCAACGCCTTGAGGTTGGCAATCGCCACCGCCGCCGCCACCGGGTGTCCCGAATAGGTCAAACCGTGGGCAAACACGCCGCCCTGCTCCACCAGCACCGAGGCCATTTTCTTCGACAGGATCAAGCCGCCCATGGGGATGTAGCCCGAGGTCAGGCCCTTGGCGATGGACAGGGTGTCCGGCTCGAACCCGAAATACTCGTGGGCGAACCATTCGCCGGTACGACCGAAGCCGCCGATCACTTCATCGGCGCACAGCAGCACGTCGTACTTGCGGCAGATGCGCTGGATTTCCGGCCAGTAGCTTTCCGGCGGGAAGATCATGCCGCCGGCGCCCTGGAAAGGTTCGGCGATGAAGCCCGCGACCTTGTCCGCCCCCAGTTCGAGAATCTTCGTTTCCAGTTGCTGTGCCGCGCGCAGACCGAATTCGGCCGGGGTCAGGTTGCCTTCGTGGGCGAAGAAGTACGGCTCGTCGATGTGCTCGATGTCCGGAATCATGCCGCCCATTTCGTGCATGAATTTCATGCCGCCCAGCGCCGTCGCGGCCAGGGTCGAACCGTGGTAACCGTTCCAGCGGCCGATCATGATTTTCTTCTCGGGCTTGCCGAGTACCTGCCAGTAACGACGCACCGTGCGGATCAACACCTCGTTGGCTTCAGAGCCGGAGTTGGTGTAGATCGCGTGGCTGTAGTGAGCCGGCAGCAAGCTGAACAACAGCTCGGACAGCTCGATCACCTGCGGGTGGGTGGTGTGGAAAAACATGTTGTAGTACGGCAGCTGTTCCAGCTGCTGGCTCGCAGCAAGGGCAAGGTCCTTGCGCCCGTAACCGAGGTTGGTACACCACAACCCGGACATGCCGTCGAGGTAACGCCGGCCATCGTTGTCCCACAGGTGCAGGCGCTCGCCACGGACCATCACCCGTGGCCCCTCGTCGTTGAGGGCTTTCTGATCGACGAACGCATGGATGTGGTGCGCAGCGTCGGCGGCCTGGTAGTCGCGGGTATCACGTGGTGTGGTCATCGCCAGTTCTCCGTTTTGTTATCAGCGCAATTGAAACCAGGTGGTCTTCAACTGGGTGTATTTATCGAATGAATGCAGGGACAGGTCGCGGCCGAAACCCGACTGCTTGCCGCCGCCAAAAGGCACGGTCACGTCCAGCGCATCGACGCTGTTGACCGACACCGTACCGGCCCGCAATTGTCGCGCCACACGGTGGGCGCGGTTGAGGTCGTCGGTCCACAGCGAAGCCGCCAGACCGTAGACGCTGTCGTTGGCCAACTGCAAGGCGTGGGCCTCGTCGTCGAATGGCGTGATCGCCAACACCGGGCCGAACACTTCATCGCGAAACAGCGGCATGTCCGGGGTCACGCCGGTAAAAATCGTCGGCTGGATGAAGTTGTCCGAACCGTTGAAAATCGACTGCCGACCGCCACAGACTTTGGTCGCGCCTTGCTGTTCGGCCTGCTGGATGAACTTCATGATGCGCGCGGTCTGACGGCTGTCGACGATGGCTCCGGCGGCGCTCGACGGGTCCAGCGGATCGCCCGGCAACCAGCGTTCGGCCTGGGCCTTGAGGCGCTCGACGAACTCGTCATGGATCGAACGCTGCACCAGCAACCGCGAGTTGGCCGAGCACACTTCACCCTGATTGAAGAAGATGCCGAACGCGGCTTTTTCCGCTGCCAGATCGAGGTCCTGACAATCGGCGAACACCAGGTTCGCACTCTTGCCGCCGCACTCCAGCCACACCTGTTTCAGGTTCGACTGGGCCGAGTACTGCATGAAATATTTGCCGACTTCGGTGGAGCCGGTGAACACCAGGCAATCGACGTCCGGGTGCAGACCGAGGGC
The DNA here is from genome assembly GCF_949768175.1 of Pseudomonas sp. IT-P74. Taxonomy (NCBI): domain Bacteria; kingdom Pseudomonadati; phylum Pseudomonadota; class Gammaproteobacteria; order Pseudomonadales; family Pseudomonadaceae; genus Pseudomonas; species Pseudomonas sp. IT-P74. Next base: position 121,252 of record NZ_CATKQD010000006.1, read on the forward strand.
CTTGCCGGTTTGTTCGCCGAGGCCCGGCAGTACGTTGAGCACGCCTGCCGGAACCCCCGCCTCCAGCGCCAGCTCAGCCAGGCGCAGGGCGGAAAACGGCGACTGCTCGGCCGGTTTGAGAATCACCGAGTTACCGGCGGCCAGCGCCGGGGCGAGTTTCCACGCCGCCATGTCCAGAGGGAAATTCCACGGCACCACGGCAGCCACCACGCCGAGGGCTTCACGAGTAATGGTTGCCAGCACGTTCTGCGCGCTGGGGGCGATCTGGTCGTAGAGTTTGTCGAGGCTTTCGGCGTACCAGCGGAACACGCCTGCGGCACCCGGCACGTCGATGTTGTAGGCGTCCGTGACGGGCTTGCCCATGTTCAGCGAATCGAGCAGCGCCAGCTCTTCACGGTTTTCGAGGATCAAGTCGGCCAGGCGCAACAGCACTTGCTTGCGTTCGGTCGGCGAGCGCGCAGCCCAGGTGCCAGCCTCAAAGACCTGCCGCGCATTGTGCACCGCCGCGTTCACGTCTTCTTCGCCACAGGCGGCAACGTTGGCCAGGCATTGCCCGGTGGCAGGGTTGATCGCGGCGAAAGTCTGCCCCGACTGCGCCGCGCGGCGCTGGCCGTCGATCACGGCCTGATCGGGAAACCGCAGGGAAGCGGCCTTGCGTTGCCAATACTCAAGCTCGAACACGTTCAGATGCTCCAGAGGACATTCTTGTGTATTGGATAGTCGCTCAGGCCCGGACGGTGGAAAACCAGTAAAAATGTGTTCGCAGGCCAAGAAAAAACTACGTAGCCAATCTCCCTTCTGGCGCAGCATGTGGTTATTGTTCAAACACAACAAATCGCTACCCGAGCGGATAGGGGTGGCGCGCAAATTGCCAGGATGCCTGGTCCGTTCTCCCCCGAGGTTTGCTGTGGCTGCCTACAATCTGCGTCAACTGAAATACTTCATCACCACCGTCGAGTGCGGCAGCGTCGCCGAGGCCTCGCGCAAGCTGTACATCGCCCAGCCTTCGATCTCCACGGCCATCAAAGGGCTGGAAGACAGTTTCGGCGTGCAACTGCTGATTCGCCACCATGCACAGGGCGTGTCGTTGACCCCAAGCGGTGCACGTTTCTATCGCAAGGCCCAGGAACTGCTGCGCATGGCCAAGGAGTTCGAGCAGAACGCCCTGGCCGACAACGATGTGGTGTCCGGGCAGATCGATATCGGCTGTTTCGAAACCGTTGCGCCGCTGTACCTGCCGCAATTGATCGCCGGTTTTTCGGCGTTGTATCCGGGGGTGGAAATCCGCATCCGTGACGGCGAGCAACAAGAGTTGGTGCAGGGCCTGACCTCCGGCGCCTTCGATCTGGCGATCCTCTACGAGCACGACCTCGACGGCACCATCCAGACCGAACCGCTGATGCCGGCGCAACGACCTTACGCGCTGCTGCCGGCGGATCACCGCTTTGCCCAGCAGGCGCAGGTATCGCTGCGGGATTTGTGCCTGGAGCCGATGATTCTTCTGGATGTGCAGCCGAGCCGGACCTACTTCGTCAGCCTGTTCGATGAGCTGGGCCTGACCCCACGCATCGCCTTCAGCTCGCCATCGATCGAGATGGTGCGCGGCATGGTTGGCCAGGGATTCGGGTTCTCGATCCTGGTGACCAAACCGCATTCTGAGTGCACTTACGACGGGCAGAAAGTGGTGTGCGTGGACATCGCCGAAGACATCACTGGGTCCGGGTTGGTGGCGGCATGGCTCAAGCGCGGGCAACTGACTAAACCGGCTCAGATGTTTGCTGACTATTGTCGCGAACAACTGACCGCCAAGGCTGAAAGACCTACCTCATAACTACTTTCGCGGCTTTATCCGCGCGGTGGCTTCGGCCACCAGCGGATCATCCGGCCAGTAATGCTTGGGATAGCGTCCCTTCAAATCCTTCTTCACCTCCGCATAGGTGCTGCGCCAGAAGTTGGCCAGGTCCTGAGTCACCTGCACCGGCCGGCGCGCCGGGGACAACAGGTGCAGCTTGACCACCTGCCGGCCGCCGGCGATGCGCGGGGTTTCGGCCAGACCGAATAACTCCTGCAATCGCACCGCCAGAATCGGCGGCTGTTCGCTGTAGTCCAGACGAATCGAGGAGCCCGACGGCACGCTCAAATGATGTGGCGCGAGTTCGTCCAGCCGTTGCGGCAACGGCCACGGCAGCAGATTGCGCACGATGCTCGACAGGTCGAGATTGGCGAAGTGACTGAGCCGCGAAACCTTGCCCAGATACGGCATCAGCCAATGCTCCAGACTCTTGATCAATGCCGCGTCGCTGACATCCGGCCACTCGCTCTCGCCTTTGCCGGCGAGGTCCAGTTGCCGCAACAACGCGACCCGCGCCTGCCACTGACGCAGCTCCGGGGTCCACGGCAACAGTTCCAGGCCTTTGCGCCGCACCAGGTTCACCAGCGCCTGGCTGCGAGCGGTTTCGTCGAGGCCGGTCAGTGGCTCGCGACTGAGGATCAGTTCGCCCACCTTACGCTGACGCTCGGCCCGCAGCACGCCTTCACGTTCATCCCAATCCAGTTGATCGACACAGCGAACCTGCTCGGCCAGCACTGAATCGAAGAGCGCCGGGTCGAAGTCCGTCGCCAGATAAATCCGCTCCTCGCGCTGGCCCTGGCGACTCCCCAGATCGGCGATCACCAGCCACGCTTGCTTCATCAGGCTGTCGGCCTCGGCGAACAGTGCGGCACGTCCGTTGGCCAAGCGATATTCCGCACCACCGGCGCGCCGTTGCTGGGCGACCCGGTCGGGATAGGCCAGTGCCAGCAACGCGCCGAGCCAGCGCGGATGTTCGGGATCGCTGACCGGCTCCGAGGCTTTGCCGCGCAGGTAACCACGATACTGCCGCGCCAGTTGCCGTGCGCGCTGCACCCCGCCTTGGGCACCCCGTGCGGCGCGTTCTTCGCCAGATAGCAGTACCAGTCGGCTGTGCAAGTCCGCCCCGGCACCGCGCAAGATATCCCGCTCGCCAAGCAACGCCGCAACGTCGCAGGCCATGTCCGCCAGACCCAGTGCCTGGCCGCGCAACAGCAAATGGGCGATACGCGGATGCGCCGGCAGTTCGGCCATGGCCTGACCGTGACGGGTCAGCGCTTCACCTTCCAGAGCCCCCAGACGTTCAAGCAGATCCTGAGCCTGTGCATAAGCGGCGGCCGGGGGTACGTCAAGCCACACCAATTGCCCGGGCGTCACACCCCAACGTCCCAGTTGCAAGGCCAGCCCGGCGAGGTCCGCCGAAAGGATTTCCGCACTGCCATAGGCCGCCAGTTGCTCGTGCTGGTCCTGGGACCACAAGCGATAACACACGCCCGGTTCCAGACGCCCGGCCCGGCCCGCGCGCTGGGTGGCGCTGGCCTTGGAAATGCGCTGGGTGTCGAGGCGGGTCATGCCGCTGCCGGGGTCAAAACGCGGCACCCGTGCCAGCCCGGCATCGATCACCACGCGCACGCCGTTGATGGTCAGGCTGGTTTCGGCGATGTTGGTGGCCAGCACCACTTTGCGTTTGCCCGCCGGTGGCGGATCGATCGCGGCCCGTTGCGCGGCGAGGTCCAGTTCACCGTGCAATGGGCACAGTAGAACCTGAGTGCTTTCGCCCAAGGCATCGGCCAGTTGCTGATGCACTCGACGGATTTCTGCCTGCCCCGGCAGGAACACCAGCACGCTGCCGGTCTCGTCGTTCAAGGCTTCGAGGATGGTCTGCACCAGACGCGGTTCGATGAACTCACCGGACTGGAACGGCCGCCCCCAGCGCATCGCCACCGGGTACATGCGCCCTTCGCTGCGCAGGATCGGCGCGTCGTCGAGCAACCCGGCCAAGCGTTCGCCTTCGAGCGTGGCGGACATCAAGAGTATTTTCAGCGGTTGATCGTCACGGAACAGTTCGCGGCCATTGAGACTCAGGGCCAGCGCCAGATCAGCGTCGAGACTGCGTTCGTGAAATTCGTCGAAGATCAGCAGGCCCACGCCTTCCAAAGCCGGGTCGTCCTGCAAACGCCGGGTGAGGATGCCTTCGGTGACCACTTCGATACGAGTGTTGGGGCCGACCTTGCTGTCGAGCCGAATGCGATAGCCCACGGTTTCGCCAACCTTCTCCCCCAGCTCGCTGGCCAGCCGTTCCGCCGCTGCACGTGCGGCCAACCGGCGGGGCTCGAGCATCAGGATGGTCTGCCCGGCCAGCCACGGTTCGTTGAGCAAGGCCAAAGGCACCCGGGTGGTTTTACCGGCGCCGGGCGGCGCTTCGAGCACGGCTTCGTGGCGTGTAGCGAGGGCTTCACGCAGGGCGGGTAAAACTTCATCGATCGGCAAAGAAATCATGCTGGCTCCCAAACAGAGCGGCGAGTATAACGGCGAACTGTTTGGCGTAGTCTGGGCTCTAACCAGTAACGTTATTGGCGTTCTACTCAGGAGATTTCATATGCGTGCTCCCTTTCGCCTGATTGGCGGTGTTCTGGTCGCAACCTTGCTGACTCAAGTGACCGCCTGCGGGTCGATCTTCTACCCGGATCGCCGGGGCCAGATCGAAGGCAAGATCGACCCGGCCATCGCCGCGCTCGACGCCGTGGGCCTGCTGTTCTACATCATCCCCGGCCTGATCGCGTTTGCCGTGGACTTCGCCACCGGTGCGATTTACTACGCGCCTGGAGAGACCGCCCAGGTCGACCCGCAAAAACTCAAGGACGCCATCGGTCCCGACGGCAAAGTCGATAACCGCAAGTTGCAGACTATTCTGGAAAGCGAACTGGGCCGCAGCTTCCCGCTGGACGATCCACGCTTGATCCAGAGCAAAGGCAGCGCCCGGCAACTGGCGATGTTCGGCCTGCAACCAGCGGCGTAATCCCTACGCGCGAAAGGACTCTTCAAGGAATGATGGCCCCTATGACCTCCAGCTCCGAACACGCCCGCCTGCTGCGGCTGGCGACCCGTGCCTCGGTGGCGGTGGCGTGCATCCTGATCGTCGCCAAGGCCATCGCCTGGTGGCTGAGCGGCTCGGTGAGCATGCTTGCCGGGCTCACCGACTCGACACTCGACGGCGTCACGTCATTGCTCAACCTGCTGGCGGTGCATTACGCCCTGCGCCCCGCCGACAATGATCATCGCTACGGGCACGGCAAGGCCGAGTCATTGGCGGGCATGGCCCAAGCGTTGTTCATTGGCGGCAGTGCGGTGCTGATCGCGTTGCAGGCCTATGATCGGCTCAAACATCCCGAACCGGTCGGCGCGCCGTGGATCAGTATCGGCGTGATTGTGTTCTCCCTCGTCCTGACCCTGGCGTTGTTGATGTTTCAACATAAGGTGGTCAAGGCCACCGGCTCCAACGCGGTGCACGCCGACTCCCTGCACTACCGCTCGGACATGCTGCTCAACGGCAGCATTCTGATCGCACTGGTGTTGGCCGGGTTTGGACTGCATCAGGTCGACCCCTGGTTTGGCCTGGGGATCGCCGCCTACATTCTCTGGAGCGCGGTACAGATCGCCCGGGAGAGCTTTGCGGTGTTGATGGATGAAGAACTGCCGCCGGAGGTCAGCCAGCACATGCTGGAATTGGCATGCAGCGTGCCCGGTGTGCTGGGTGCCCATGACCTGCGCACGCGGATCTCCGGCAACCAGTGGTTTGTGCAGTTGCATCTGGAGCTGCCGGGGGAGCTGACGTTATCCGTTGCCCACGGCATCAGCGATCAGGCGGCCGCAGCGATTCATACCGCCTACCCGCGAGCCGAAGTGCTGGTGCACGCCGACCCGCAGGAAGTGGTGAAAGCCGCCAAGGATCAGTAAGTCACCTGATAACCGCGACTGCTCAGGCAGTTGCCCTGGGCCTGTCGGTAGGTTTGCACCACCGACGGGTCTGGCTGGTAGGTGGCGGTTCGTGGATCGAAACCACTCTGCTGCACCGCGTATTGATAGCACTCGTAGCCATCCCGACTGACCTGCTCCGGCGACTGACCATTGGCTGGATACGCCACCACGTCATAACCATTGTTGCCGGCGGGCGGTTGCGGTTGGCCAACCGGCGGTTCGACCACGACATAGTCCTGAGTGCTTTCCTGATAGGCGTAATAGGAACCCGCCGCCAGGAACAGCAATACCCCGCCGATCCACACTTGCTGGGCGTAATCGGGCAGGTATCTGACGCGAATCCCGCGCGGTGGCTCTACCACCTCATAACGAGGGCCCAGCGGTCGATACCAGTAGCCACCGGAATAGTAGTAATCCATGCCACGGTAAGGCACGCGATAGTTGCGCTCGGGGAAGCGGTCGATCACCTGGCCGGGGCGATACCTGGGGCCTGGCCCCCAGCCGTTACCATGGTCACTCGGGTGCCCTTGCCTGTGATTATCATAGGACGGTGCGATTGTGTAGCCATTCCAGCGCTGGTTGTAATCGTTGCGACGCGGCTGATCCTGGAAGTAACCGCGCTGCGGCTGCTGGGTCTGGTGCACGGTGTCGGGCCGGGGCTGGATTGGCATGTCAGTGGCCGGTATCTGTGGCATTGGCAGCGGCGAGCGCACCTGGCTGTTGAAATCCGGCGCTGGACGGCTCTGCCTCTGGTCATTGTTTTGACGTTGATCCTGGCCGCGGTGCTCGTATTGGCGATTGTCGTTGTTCTGCGCCCGGGGTTGATTCTGCTGCTGGCCGTTTTGCGGATGCGGCTGGTTGCCGCCGCCATGGCCCTGGTTATCGCCCTGATGACCATCCTGGCCGTGTTGCCCGCCATCATGGCCACGGTTTTGCTGCTCATCGGCCATCGTTTGCGCGCAGACACTGACACACAGCAAACCAACGCCGGCCAAACGCCAGATGCGCGATTTCATGCTTTACCTCATTTCGGGTAAGGGCCTGTACGTAAGACTGGGAAAGCAGTGGCCGGTTCTGCGACAGGTTATCTGTCACGCAACTTATTTTTTGAGGCCGGCTCTTCAATTCACGGCAGCAAATTCCACACGCAAGAAAAAGGGGAGACCCGTCGGCCTCCCCTTGGAGAACTTCGTCCTGGCTCGACACTTGTGGCGTCGGCTCACCTCACGCCGTCTTCTGGACAGTGTGTAGCTCGGGGGCCGGCACATCCCCGGTGGGGGTGGCGACCGCGGCGGGCCTGATTCGGCGAGCCGCACTGGACTGTTTGTCCGAGCAGTGATTCTGGTGATAAGAATAGGCCGGGAGCGTCGGCAGAGGATTGCGAAGATTGCTTAATTAAACATCACTTGCGCAATTTTTAACCCAGGATACATAATCCTCCGCAATAGTTACGACAAAGGACCGTTTGATGAGCAAGCTCGACCGTTACGACCTGAGTATTCTGGCGGAATTGCAGCGCGACGCACGCATCTCCAACCAGGAGCTGGCCGAGCGCATTGGCCTGTCGCCTTCGCCGTGCTCGCGGCGGGTCAAGCAACTGGAAGACGACGGCTACATTTCCCGCCAGGTCGCCCTGCTCGACCGCAAGATGCTCGGCCTGAGCCTGACCGCTTACGTACTGATCGGCATGGACCGTCACACGCCGGAGCGTTTCGAGAATTTCGAAGCGGCCATCCGCACCTTGCCCCAGGTGCTCGAATGCAGCCTGGTGACCGGGATGGATGCCGACTATCAACTCAAGGTCGTGGTGCCGGACATGGACCACTACCAGAAACTGCTGCTGGGGCATCTGACGCGGATTGAAGGCGTGACCAGCGTGCGCTCGAGTTTTGTATTGAATCAGGTTTTGAACAGCACCGAACTGCCTTTGACTCATCTGCGTAGCTGAAGACGCTTTCGCGAGCAGGCTCGCTCCCACAATGAATCTCCAGCGCATGTGAGATCCCTGTGGGAGCGAGCCTGCTCGCGAAGAGGCCTGCACAGGCGACGAATGACTGCGACACACCGACGCAGGTCAATACAGCGCGAACCCGCGCAGGCGTATACTCCCCGCGCCCTTTTAGCCACGCCCGCGCTGGAGATGTTCGATGGATCCTGCCGTTTTCGAAGAATGGATGATGACCGGTCTGGTCAGCATCCTGATCATTTTCATGGGTTTCATCGTCTGGGATCTGGCAAAGAAGTCCAAGGCCGGGCGCTTTGGCTCGTTCATTCTGTTCTTCGTACTGGGCCTGGGCGTGGCGGCGTTCATCATCAAGAGCGTGGTGATCGGCCTGATCGAATCCGGCGCCTTATAAGCTCGCCGGTACTTCTTTCCACTGCCCTTGATCGAGCCCTTCGATCGTCCAGTCGCCGATTCTGACCCGCACCAGACGCAAGGTCGGTAACCCGACCGCCGCCGTCATGCGCCGCACCTGCCGGTTGCGCCCTTCGCGAATCACCAACTCCAGCCAACTGGTCGGCACGCTTTTACGAAAGCGCACCGGCGGATTGCGCGGCCACAGCTCGGGCTCGTCCAGTTGCCGCGCCTCGGCGGGCAAGGTCATGCCGTCATTCAATTCGACACCGTCACGCAAGCGCTGCAACTGCTCAGTGCTCGGCTCGCCCTCGACCTGCACCCAATAGGTCTTGGCCAGCTTGTGTTTCGGGTCGGCGATCCGCGCCTGAAGCTGGCCGTCGTTGGTCAGCAGCAACAAGCCTTCACTGTCGCGGTCCAGCCGTCCGGCCGGATAGATTCCCGGTACATCGATGTAATCCTTGAGGGTCGCGCGCCCTTCGCCGTCGCTGAATTGCGTCAGCACATCGAAAGGTTTGTTGAACAGGATCAGCTTTGGCTCGGCCGGTGGTGCCTTGGCGACACGGCGAGGGGCTGAAGGTGAAGGTTTCGCGCCAGGGCGACGGGAAACGGGACGTTGAGGACGGGACATGGCGAAAAAAATCTAGCGATCAGGGCTGACAATGCTAGTGCCCCGACCGCTAAATAACCATCGCGAATCAGCGGAACGGCGGCTCGTCGAAGCTGCGCAGTTTGCGCGAGTGCAGCGAGTTGAGTTCGGTGCGCAACAGATCCACCGCCTCGATACCGATCTTCAAGTGCTGGCTGACCGCGCGTTCATAGAAGGCGTTGGCCGAGCCCGGCAACTTGATTTCGCTGTGCAGTGGTTTGTCCGAGACGCATAGCAACGTGCCGTACGGCACCCGCAAACGATAACCCTGGGCTGCGATGGTGCCACTTTCCATGTCCACCGCTACGGCGCGGGACAGGTTGATCAGCGGCCGCTCCTGCGCCCAGCGCAGCTCCCAGTTACGGTCGTCGTAGGTCAGCACGGTGCCGGTACGCAGGCGTTTCTTCAGTTCGTCGCCCTTCTCGCCGGTGACGTTGGCCGCTGCTTGCTGAAGCGCGAGCTGTACTTCGGCCAACGCTGGAATCGGAATGTTCGGCGGCACTACCCGGTCGAGAATCCCGTCGCGACGCATGTAGGCGTGGGCCAGCACGTAATCGCCAATGGTCTGCGACTGACGCAGGCCGCCGCAGTGACCGATCATCAACCAGCAATGCGGGCGCAGAACGGCGAGGTGGTCGGTGATGTTCTTGGCGTTGGACGGGCCGACACCGATGTTGATCAGGGTCACGCCGTGGCCATCGCTGGCGATCAGGTGATAGGCGGGCATCTGGTAGCGGTGCCAGACCACCCCGGCGGCAATCGCCGAGGCTTCGCCGTGGTCCATGCTCTTGTCGATGATCACGTTGCCCGGCAGCACCATGCGCACGAAACGCGGATCGCTGCGCAGTTGCTCCAGGCCATGGACGATGAATTGATCGACGTAGCGGTGATAGTTGGTCAGCAGGATCCACGGCTGCACGTGCCGCCAGTCGCTGCCGGTGTAATGCACCAGCCGGCGCAGGGAAAAATCCACCCGGGCGGCATCGAACAGGGCCAGCGGCAATGGATCGGTGTTTTCCCAATCGTACAGACCGTCGGCAATGCCATCGGTCGCCGCCGACAGGTCGGTACTCGGGAACACCCGTGCCAGCACGGCGGCGGTGACACCGGAACCGGCCAGCTCATCGCCCTGCTCGACCACATACGGATACGGGATGTTCTGCTGGCTGACACCGACTTCCACGGTCACGGTGAAGTCGTGCATCAACGGAACGAGCTGTTCCAGCAGGTATTTACGGAAAGCCGACGGATGGGTGACGGTGACGCTGTAGGTGCCCGGCAACTGAACCTTGGCGTATGCGCGAGTGGTCTGCGGGACTTCGCCCTGGCAGTGGTAGGTCAGGCGCAATTCGGGATAGCGGAACATCGAGCGCTGTTCGGCATCGGGCTCGACACGATCCTTGAGGTAACGCTTGAGCGCCTGGCTCAGCGCGGTGGTTGCACGATTGTGCAAGTGAGCAAGCCGGTCCACGGCTTGCTCGGCGGTTTGAACGACAATAAAAGCTTCGGTCACGATCAGCATCCTGTGTTCTGACTTGCAGACCTTCATCTTGCCTGCATCGACGCTTCACGGGAACAGTAGCGTGCTGGCAATGCATCATTGAGGTATACACAGAACAACTGTAGGAGCGAGCCTGCTCGCGATAGCGGTGTATCAGCCAACACAAATGTTGAATGTTACTCCGTCATCGCGAGCAGGCTCGCTCCTACAGGTTCTTTACAGTGCTTGCGGAGTCGAGCGGGCGACAATGGCTTCCACGTCCAGGCCGCGCGGCAATGCGCCGTACACCCGGCCGCCGCCATCCAGACGACTGGTAATAAACGCATCACTGACCACCGCATTCCCGGCTTCCAGCAACAGCTTGGCCTGCAACCCCAGCGCAATGTCCTCGGTCAACTGCCGGGCACGGTACTGAATGTCGCTGGTGTCCTTGAAGGCCGCCTGCAACTGATTGATGTGCGCAGCCAGACGCTTGTCGCCATGGCCATCGCCCAACTCGCTGAACAGCGCATCGAGCACACCCGGTTCTTTCGACAGGGCACGCAGCACATCCAGGCATTGCACGTTGCCGGAGCCTTCCCAGGTCGAATTCACCGGCGCTTCACGGTAGAGGCGCGGCAGGATGCTGTCTTCGACATAACCTGCGCCGCCCATGCATTCGGCCGCTTCGTTGATCATGGCCGGCGCCCGCTTGCAGATCCAGTATTTGCCCACCGCCGTCACCAGCCGAGCGAATTTGGCTTCCTGCGAATCGTCCAGATGATCAAGCGCCCGGCCCATGCGCAGGCTCAAGGCCAAGGCGGCTTCGCTTTCCAGCGCCAGATCCGCCAGCACGTTCTGCATCAACGGCTGTTCGCTGAGCAGTTTGCCGCCCACCGAACGGTGAGCGCAGTGATGGCTGGCCTGGGTCAGCGCCTGACGCATCAGCGAACTGGAGCCGACCATGCAATCGAAGCGGGTCATGGCGACCATCTCGATGATCGTCGGAACGCCACGGCCCTCTTCACCGACCATCCATGCCAGTGCGCCACGGAACTCCACTTCACTGGAGGCGTTGGAGCAATTGCCGAGCTTGTTCTTCAGGCGCTGGATGTAGAACTGATTGCGCGTATCGTCCGGACGATGGCGCGGCAGCAGGAAACAGGTCAGGCCCTTGTCGGTCTGCGCCAGGGTCAGGAAGGCGTCGCACATCGGCGCCGAGCAAAACCATTTGTGCCCCACCAGTTCATAAGCCTGGCCCGGACCGCTGGCACCGACCGGATACGCCTTGGTGGTATTGGCCCGCACATCGGTACCGCCCTGCTTCTCGGTCATGGCCATGCCGATGGTGACCCCGGCCTTGTGGGCCATGCCGACATTGCGCGGGTCGTATTCGGTGGCGAGGATTTTCGGCAGCCACTTTTCCGCCAGGTCTGGTTGCAGCCGCATGGCCGGAACGCTGGCGAAGGTCATGGTCAGCGGGCAGCCGCTGCCGGCTTCGGCCTGGCTGTGCAAGTACGTCATGGAAGCGCGGGCCACGTGGGCGCCGGACTGCGGATGAGCCCAGGGCAATGAGGTCAAGCCGTGCTCAACCGCCGTGCGCATCAGCTCGTGATAGGCCGGATGAAATTCCACCAGGTCGATGCGATGACCAAACCGGTCATGGCTGTTGAACACCGGCTTGTTCTGATTGGCCAGGAACCCGGCCTCCATCAACGGGCCACCGGCCAGCGCGCCATAGGCGTCGATCCGCGATTCGGCCCAACCGGCCCCGAACCGCCGCGACCACTCCTGCAACGGCAAGTCGATGCGGTACAGGTTGGCGCCGTCCAGTGACGGAGGCTGGTTGGTGACTTCGTGGGTTTCGGCGAACTGATGCAGGTTCATGACAGGGCTCCTTTGGTCGGCCAAGGGACTTCAGTTAAGCACCGCCCCTCGGCCGATCAAAGTGTCATATCCGCCTAACTGTCGGCGCTTTCGCCCTGTTGTGAGCAGAGCACGCGGCGGTAGAGAGCGGCCTGCAAGTCTTCGAATTTCACCGGTTTGTTCAAGTGATCTATCACCGCGCCGGTCGGGCAGCGCTCACGGTCACCGCCCAGGGCGATCAGGAACAACGGCAGTTCGGCATAACCGGGTAACGCGCGGATCCGGCAGCACACCGACTCACCGTCCTGCGGTGGCAACTGACAATCGACCAGCACCGCGTCAAACACTTCGCGCCGCAAGAGACCGAGCGCGGCATCGACGCTGTCGGCCGTACGTACGCGAAAGCCCAGCTTGAGCAACATGCCGCGCATCACCAACTGGCTGATGCCGTTGTCATCCACCAACAGCACGGCACAATCCTGAGGCAAGCGCAGGCGCGGAAAATCCCTGGTCATCAACGGCGTCACCGGACGCTCGGCCAGCGGCAGCCCGACTTCCACATCCAGCTGAAACCGGCTGCCGCGTCCTGGCTCGGAGCGATGAGTCAGGCGTCCACCGAGCAATTCGACCAACTGTCGGCAGATCGCCAGGCCAACCCCCAGGCCACCGTATTCACGGGTCATCGAGCCGTCGAGCTGGAAGAAGCGTTGATACATCGTGGCCTCCCCCAAATCGGTGAAGCCAATGCCCGTGTCGATCACTGCAAAGGTCAAGGCCAGACGGTCGGGCTCAATGGCCTTGCCGCTCACCCGCAGGGCCAGGCCGCCGACCCTGGTGAACTTGATGGCGTTATCCAGCAGGCATTCCAGGCACTGCGCAATCTTGACGTTATCGCCGTGCAAGCGATCCGGCACACCTGGCGCGACATCGACCTTGAAGTCCAGCGACTTGCTCGACGCGTTGCCCTCGAACTGCGTGCGCAGAGCCTCGACCACGCCACGCAAGCTGAAGGTGTCGGCCGAGGCCTTGAGTTTGCCGGCCTGCAATTCGGTGAGGGTGAGGATGCCGTTGACCATGCGCATCATGTCCCGGGCCGATCCAGACGCCGTCTGCTGATACTGCTCAAGCTCCGGGTCCATCTCGACCGTCTGCATCAGTTCCAGCGAACCGATCACACCGTTCATGGGCGTGCGCAATTCGTGGGTCAGGGTGGCAAGGAACTCGTCCTTGAGCTTGTTACTGCGGGCCAGTTGCTGGTTGAGGACTTCAAGCTTCTGGCTGGCGTCGAACAGGGTTTGAGCCTGCTGCTCGCGCATGGCGTTGATGCGGTCGGCCAGCGCCAGGGACAGCAGCGCCACTTCGATGGCCGAGCCGATCTGGCTGGAATACATGGTCAGGAACACGTTCGGCAAGTACCCCAGCACCATCAGCGTATTGATGATGCCGCCGAGCAAAAACGCCGACCAGGCAATGATGAAATACCGCGCCACCCGCAGCCCTCGCAGCCAGGCAAAGATCCCGGCGGCAAAAATCACCACGGTGAACGTCAGCGCCAGGGCCGTGGCCAGGCGCAGGGCCAGGGCGTAGCTGGTCATCAATGATAGGCCGACCACCAGCGCACTGAAGGCAACCAGCGCCAGCAACAGGCGGTCAAGCCAGCGACTGTGGGTAGCCATTTGCAGGAAACTGCGGGCGAACTGACTGCCGAACAGCCCCGCACAACCGATGAAAAACGGCGTAGCGGCGTTGGCCCACCATGGATTGTCCGGCCAGAAATACTGCACCGCCGCACCGTTTACCGACAGCTGATACAAGCCGAACGAGGCGATATAGAAGATGTAGTAGAGGTAACTGGTGTCGCGCACGCTGAGGTAGATGAACAGGTTGTAGACCAGCATTCCCAACAGCACCCCGTAGATCAGCCCCAGTACGTAGAGGCGCACGGGCTGCTCTTCGAGGTAGGCGGTGCTCGACCACAAGGTGACGGGCGCCTGGATCGAGCCTTCGCTTTGCAAGCGCATGAAAACGGTTTCGGCCTGGTCCGGCTTGAACGTCAGGTCGAACAGATAGTTATTCTGACGAATCTCGCGGCTGGCGAAGGGCAAGGCATCGCCGGTCTGACTGACCAACTGATAGTTGCCCGCCGCATCCGGCAAATAGAGATCGAGACGATCGAGGGGCGGATAGGCCAGTTCCAGCAGCCAGGTCCTTTGCGCCGCCGGATTGGCCGGACGGTAATGCAGGTCGATTTTCAGCCAGAACACCGAACGTGAGTACCCGGCGTTGAGCGTGTCCTTGTGGTGCGGTTTGAAGTTGCCGGCCGCCGCTTGCGCACGGATATCCGCGATAGTCGCCTGACCACCTGCATCCTCATAGACCTGCAGGGTTCGACCCAAGGGGAGGCTTTGAGTGAACTCGTCGAACTCGACGGCGTTTGCCAGGAGGGGCAAACACAACAGCAACATCAGCAAATAGCGCATTGAAGCCCCAGCGTGGCCTGTCCGGTTCTGTCAGGAAGCCCCCCATTCCTTTTGAGCAGACGTAAAACCGGCATCACCTGTTATTGGTTTGGATCCACTCTAGCATAGCCGCTGATGGCCATTGAATACCATTGAAATTTTTCATGAAAAGGCTCTAGGACGGGCATTTCAGCGACACCACTGAACGATTATCAATGGCAAAAAAATCACCATGGCGAGGGGGCAAGTCCCCCCACCACAATGTATCGACCAAACACACCGCCACAACACCCGAAAAACAGGTTTGGTGGTAAGCTCGCGCACCATGAATATCTACAGTTCTCGCCCCGTTGTCCTCTGTCTCTCCGGCCACGACCCAAGTGGTGGCGCCGGCTTGCAGGCAGATATCGAAGCCCTGCTCGCTCAGGGTTGCCATGCGGCTCCGGCCGTCACCGCCCTGACCGTGCAAGACACCGTCAATGTCACGGACTTCCGCGTCCTGGACCGTGAGTGGGTACTGGCCCAGGCCAATGCCGTGCTCAACGATTCCGAAGTCGCGGCGGTCAAGCTGGGCATGCTCGGTTCTCTGGAAATGGTCGACACCGTGGTCGAACTGCTTTCGGCGCACCCGCACTTGCCGGTGGTCTGCGACCCGGTGCTGCGCGCCGGCGGCGGCGGACGCCTGGGCAAGGATGAAGTCGGCTACGCCATGCGCGAACGCCTGCTGCCCCTGTCGATCATAGCGACCCCCAACCTTCCCGAAGCCCGTATCCTCGCCGAACTGCCCGACGGCACCGCGGACGAGTGCGCTGAAAAACTCCTGCCGTTCGTCAAACACCTGCTGATCACCGGCGGCCATGGCGACGAAACTGAAATCCACAATCGCCTGTACAGCCGCGATGGCCTGCGCGAAACCTATACCTGCCAGCGTTTGCCGGGCAGTTATCACGGTTCCGGATGCACCCTGGCCAGTGCCCTGGCCGGTCGTCTGGCCCAGGGCGAAAACCTCGCCAGTGCCGTGCAGACCGCGCTTAACTACACATGGCGCACCCTGCGTGATGCCGAGCAACTGGGCAAAGGCCAGTTCGTGCCGCGCCGCTTGCCACTGGATTTCTGTTCGTAACTTCTCTTTGTAATGCGGTGAGGCTTGTCCGATGAAACTACGTGGCCTGTACGCCATTACCGACAGCCATTTGCTGGACGGTAAGTTGCTCAAGTACGTGGAGGCGGCGCTCGAAGGCGGCGTCACCTTGCTGCAATACCGCGACAAGAGCAGCGACGACGCCCGTCGCCTGCGTGAGGCCGAAGCCTTGCGCGGGTTGTGCGAACGCTACAAGACGCAGTTGATCATCAACGACGACGCCGAGTTGGCGGCACGCCTGAACGTGGGCGTGCACCTGGGCCAGACCGACGGCCCGCTGACTCCGGCCCGCGCACTGCTCGGGCGCCAGGCGATCATCGGTTCAACCTGTCATGCGCAGCTCGAACTGGCCGAGCAGGCCGCCAAGGAAGGTGCCAGCTATGTCGCCTTTGGCCGCTTCTTCAACTCCAACACCAAGCCCGGCGCCCCGACCTGCAGCCTCGACCTGCTCGACCAGGCCCGCAAGCAGTTGCACTTGCCGATCTGCGCGATCGGCGGCATCACCCTGGATAACGCCGCCCCGCTGGTGGCCCATGGCGTCGATCTGTTGGCGGTGGTGCATGGCCTGTTTGGCGCCGAGAGCACGGCTGAGGTCACCCGCCGCGCCCGCGCCTTCAACGAATTGTTTTCTATTTAAGCTTTAAATCTGATTTGAGAGCCCGATCATGTCTCGTTCCGAAACCCTGTTTGCCAATGCCCAGAAACACATTCCCGGTGGCGTGAACTCGCCGGTTCGCGCGTTCAAAAGTGTCGGCGGCACTCCGCTGTTCTTCAAACACGCCGAAGGCGCCTACGTCACCGACGAAGACGACAAGCGCTATGTGGATTACGTCGGTTCCTGGGGTCCGATGATTCTCGGCCACAGCCACCCGGACGTACTGGACGCCGTGCGCAAGCAGCTTGAGCACGGCCTGTCCTACGGCGCCCCGACCGAGATGGAAACCCAGATGGCCGACCTGGTCTGCTCTCTGGTGCCGTCGATGGAAATGGTGCGCATGGTCAGCTCCGGCACTGAAGCGACCATGAGCGCCATTCGCCTGGCCCGTGGCTTCACAGGCCGCGACAGCATCATCAAATTCGAAGGCTGCTACCACGGTCACTCCGACAGCCTGCTGGTCAAGGCCGGTTCCGGCGCACTGACCCAGGGCGTACCGAGCTCGGCCGGTGTACCGGCGGCATTCGCCAAACACACCCTGACCCTGCCGTTCAACGACATCGACGCGGTAGAAACCATGCTCGCCGAAGTCGGCCAGGACGTGGCCTGCATCATCGTCGAGCCAGTAGCCGGCAACATGAACTGCGTGCCGCCGGCACCGGGTTTCCTCGAAGGCCTGCGGACCCTGTGCGACAAGCACGGCGTGGTGCTGATTTTCGACGAAGTGATGACCGGTTTCCGAGTCGCCCTCGGCGGCGCCCAGGCGTACTACGGCGTGACGCCGGACCTGACCACCTTCGGCAAGATCATCGGTGGCGGCATGCCGGTCGGCTGCTTCGGCGGCAAGCGTGAAATCATGCAGCGCATCGCCCCACTGGGCCCGGTCTACCAGGCAGGCACGCTGTCCGGCAACCCGCTGGCGATGGCCGCCGGCCTGACCACACTGCGCCTGATCAGCCGCCCGGGCTTCCACGCCGAGCTGACCGACTACACCACTCGCCTGCTCGACGGCCTGCAACAGCGCGCCGATGCGGCCGGCATTCCGTTCGTGACCACCCAGGCCGGCGGCATGTTCGGCCTGTACTTCAGCGGTGCCGACGATATCGTCACCTTCGATGACGTCATGGCCAGCGACGCAACCCTGTTCGGTCGTTTCTTCCACCTGATGCTCGAAGGTGGCGTGTACCTGGCACCGAGCGCATTCGAAGCCGGTTTCACTTCGATCGCCCACGGCGAAGCTGAACTGAAGCTGACCCTGGACGCCGCCGAGCGCGCCTTCGCGGCCTTGAAGTAACGCTCAAATGCTGACGCTGGCCCTTGCCAGCGTCGGCTTTCGCCTGCATTCCCACGTTTTTTCCTGCTCCTCTGCTGATAATCCCCCGCAAAGTGGGTGATAAATTTCCCGCGCAGCAGAAAAACGAGTAAAGACTTTGTAAGGTTGGCCCTGCTTATTTCATAATGCGCGCTTATTGGATCCCCTCGATGGGTCCGCGCGCCCTTCAGAGGTAAGTCGATTCCCATGAACCGCACCGGCCGCACCCTTGCACTGGGCTGCCTGTTGCTTCTTCAGCCCCTGCTCGCGCACGCACAAGCAGGCGGCAACTCGTTGTTAATCCCAGCGATGGGTCGCTGCACCCTCAATACCCAGCCGCAAGACCTGGAACAGGCGCTCACCGCCTGCCAGAAAGCGTCGGAAGAAGGGGATGCGCAAGCGCAATACGAGTTGGGTGAGTTCTACTACGAAGGCAAAAACACGCCGCGCGACCTCAATCAAGCCCTGAGCTATTTCGAAAAAGCCTCGCTGCAAGGCCACGCCCAGGCACAATTCAAACTCGGCACCATGTTCTTCCACGGCGAAGGCGTGCCGGCCAATAACGTTCAGGCGTACATCCTGCTGAAGATGGCGGCGGTCAATGGCGCCGAAGAGGCCCTGGACACCGCCGACGAAGTCACCGAAAAGATGCCCCGCGAAGAGCTGGAGCTTGCTACCCAGGTGCTCGGGCAAATCTTCCGTAAATACTTGATGGAACTGCAGAGCGCTGACGGGCGTACGCCGTTCGCGCCACTGCCCTGATTCTTGGCTTGATCTGACTGGCCCCATCGCGAGCAAGCTCGCTCCTACACTGGAACCTCCAAACACTGAAGACCAACTGTAGGAGCGAGCCTGCTCGCGATTGGGGGTGACTAGGTCTCGCGACTTACTTCTCAGGCATCGGCATCGGAAACGGCATGACATTGCCGACCGCGCCACGGGCTTCGCTGATTTTCGGTGTTCCCATACGCTCGACTTCGTCGATACGCACGATCGAATGCATCGGCACAAAACTGCGCACCACGCCTTCGAACTGAGCCTTGAGTTTTTCTTCGCTCGGATCGACGACCACTTGCGTGCGCTCGCCAAAGACGAACTCTTCCACTTCCAGAAAGCCCCACAGATCACTTTGATAGATCTGCTTGGCGTACATTTCGAACACCTGGCCCTGGTTGAGGAAAATCACCTTGTAGATTGGAGCTTCACGTTTGGTCATGGCGGGCGAGCAACACATCGGGGGATAAAAATGAGGGCGCGAACTATAGCATAGCCATTGGACGCGCAGCGGTAGGAACCTGGGTACATGTTCCCTATAATGCGCGGTTCTTTGAATCACGTGATGACTCTATTCCATGGCCAAGAAGCTTTACATCGAAACCCACGGTTGCCAGATGAACGAGTACGACAGCTCGCGCATGGTCGATCTGCTGGGCGAACATCAGGCCCTGGAAGTCACCGCCCGCGCTGAAGACGCCGATGTGATCCTGCTCAACACCTGCTCGATCCGCGAACGTGCACAGGACCGTGTCTATTCCCAGCTCGGCCGCTGGCGCGAACTGAAGCTGGCCAACCCTGACATGGTGATCGCCGTCGGCGGTTGCGTGGCCAGCCAGGAAGGCGCCGCCATCCGCGATCGCGCGCCGTACGTCGACGTGGTCTTCGGCCCGCAGACTCTGCACCGCCTGCCGGAAATGATCGACGCCGCGCGCATCACCAAGCTGCCGCAAGTCGACGTCTCGTTCCCGGAAATCGAAAAATTCGACCATTTGCCCGAGCCCCGCATCGACGGCCCGAGCGCTTACGTGTCGGTGATGGAAGGCTGCAGCAAATACTGCACCTTCTGCGTGGTGCCCTACACCCGTGGCGAGGAGGTCAGCCGGCCGTTCGACGATGTGCTTGCCGAGATCATTCACCTGGCCGAAAACGGCGTGCGGGAAGTGACGCTACTGGGGCAAAACGTCAACGGCTATCGCGGGACTACTCACGATGGGCGCCTGGCCGACCTGGCCGAGCTGATCCGCGTGGTCGCTGCGGTCGAGGGCATCGACCGCATCCGTTACACCACGTCGCACCCGCTGGAATTCTCCGACAGCCTGATCCAGGCCCACGCCGACGTGCCGGAACTGGTCAAGCACCTGCACTTGCCGGTGCAATCGGGCTCGGACCGCATCCTCGCCGCGATGAAGCGCAACCACACCGCGCTGGAATACAAATCCAAGCTGCGCAAGCTGCGCGCCGCCGTGCCGGGAATCTGTATCAGCTCGGACTTCATCGTCGGCTTCCCCGGCGAGACCGAGAAAGATTTCGAACAAACCATGAAGCTGATTGCCGACGTCGGCTTCGATTTCTCCTACTCGTTCGTCTACAGCCAGCGTCCGGGCACTCCGGCCGCCGACCTGGCGGACGACACCCCGGAAGATCTGAAGAAAGAACGCCTGAACGCACTGCAACATCGCTTGAACCAGCAAGGTTTCGAGATCAGCCGACAAATGGTCGGTTCGATCCAGCGGATCCTGGTGACCGATTACTCGAAAAAAGACCCGGGCGAGCTGCAAGGCCGGACCGAGAATAATCGTATCGTCAATTTCCGCTGCGACAATCCGACCCTGATCGGCCAGTTCGCGGATGTGCACATCGATGCCGCGCAGCCGCACTCGTTACGGGGTTCGCTGATCCAATAACACCGAAGATCCCTGTGGGAGCGAGCTTGCTCGCGATAGCGTCAGGCCGGACAACTCATTTATTGAATGTCAGGCCGTCATCGCGAGCAAGCTCGCTCCCACAGGGGCCGCGCCAGACGCAAGGATCGGATTGCAATATTTAAGAGCTTTCGCACCCACGCCACTGGCGCTATCCTTGATTCATCACTATTGCCCCAGGGCGGCTAAATACGACCTTGAACGCACCCATAGAACCACATCGTTTCATCCTCGAGCCTTTTGAAGCTCGTCGCTTCGCCAATCTGTGCGGGCAATTCGACGAGCACCTGCGCTTGATCGAACAGCGCCTGACCATTGAGATCCGCAATCGCGGAAACCAGTTCGAGCTGATCGGCGAACCCAAACACACCACCTCCGCGGAAAACCTCCTGCGCCGCCTGTACCGGGAAACCAAGGGTACCGAGCTGTCGCCGGACATGGTGCACCTGTTCCTGCAGGAATCGGCCGTCGAGCAGCTGGACAACCACTCCCCCGCCGAACCGTCCGTGGCCTTGCGCACCAAGAAAGGCATGATTCGCCCACGCGGCTTGAATCAAGTGCGCTACGTGAAGGAAATCCTCGGTAACGATATCAACTTCGGCATCGGCCCGGCCGGTACCGGCAAGACCTACCTGGCCGTGGCCTGCGCGGTGGATGCACTGGAGCGCGAGCAGATTCGCCGCATCCTGCTGGTTCGTCCGGCGGTCGAAGCGGGTGAAAAACTCGGCTTCCTGCCCGGCGACCTGTCGCAAAAAATCGACCCGTACCTGCGCCCGCTCTACGACGCGCTTTACGAAATGCTCGGCTTCGAATACGTCGCCAAGCTGATCGAGCGCCAGGTGATCGAAGTCGCGCCGCTGGCCTACATGCGCGGCCGTACGCTGAACAACAGCTTCATCATTCTCGACGAAAGCCAGAACACCACGGTCGAACAAATGAAGATGTTCCTGACCCGGATCGGCTTCGGTTCCACGGCCGTCATCACCGGGGACATCACCCAGGTCGACCTGCCACGCGGCACCAAGTCCGGCCTGCATCACGTGATTGAAGTGCTCAAGGATGTACCGGGGATCAGCTTCACCCATTTCCAGCCCAAGGACGTCGTGCGCCATCCACTGGTGCAGCGCATCGTCGAAGCCTATGAGCGCTTCGAAACCAAAGCGGCCGAAGATGCCGCCGCCAAGGATAGCCGCCGCGATGCTTGAGCTTGACCTGCAAATCGCTACCGAAGCCTGCGCCCCCGGCGAAGCGGAGTTCCGCCAGTGGTGCGAACTGGCCCTGCGCCAGCGCACCGCCGACTCGGAGATGACCATTCGTCTGGTCGACGAAGCCGAAGGGCGCGAGCTGAATCACACCTGGCGGCAAAAGGACTACGCAACCAACGTCTTGTCATTCCCGGCCGACGTGCCGGATGAGTTCCTCGACATCCCGCTGCTGGGCGATCTGGTGATCTGCGTAGCCGTGGTCGAGCGCGAAGCCGCTGAACAGGGCAAGGCACTCAAGGCCCATTGGGCGCATCTGGTGATTCACGGCTGCTTGCATCTGCTTGGTTACGACCATATTGATGACGAGGAAGCCGAAGAAATGGAAGCACTGGAACGAACGTTGCTTGCAGAACTGGGCTTTCCCGATCCGTACGCGGACGACGAAACCGACGCACTCCCTACCGAAACAACAAAGGATTCAGAGTAATCGCTATGAGCGAAGATCGATCGAGCAACGGGCAGAAGTCATGGCTGGGGAAGCTCACCCAGGCTTTTGCCCACGAGCCGAAAAACCGCCAGGAGCTGCTGGAGCTGCTGCGCGATGCACACCAGAACAAACTGCTGGACAGCGAAGCGCTGGCCATTGTCGAAGGCGCCATCCAGGTGGCTGACTTGCAGGTCCGGGACATCATGGTCCCGCGCTCGCAAATGGTCAGCATCAAGGCGACCCAGACACCCCGCGAGTTCCTGCCTGCCGTGGTCGACTCGGCCCACTCCCGCTACCCGGTGATCGGCGAAAGCCACGATGACGTGATGGGCGTGTTGCTGGCCAAGGACTTGCTGCCGTTGATCCTCAAGGAGAACGGCGACAATTTCAACATCAAGGACCTGCTGCGCCCGGCCACCTTCGTGCCGGAATCCAAGCGCCTTAACGTGCTGCTGCGCGAATTTCGCGCCAACCACAACCACATGGCCATCGTCATCGACGAGTACGGTGGCGTGGCAGGCCTGGTGACCATCGAAGACGTGCTGGAACAGATCGTCGGCGACATCGAAGACGAACACGACGTCGAAGAAGACAGCTACATCAAGCCGCTGCCCAGCGGTGATTTCCTGATCAAGGCCCTGACACCGATCGAGAACTTCAACGAGTTTTTCGACAGCGAGTTCTCCGACGACGAATTCGACACCGTTGGCGGCCTGGTGATGAGCGCGTTCGGGCATTTGCCAAAACGTAACGAAATCACTGAAATCGGCCCGTACCGCTTCCGCATCCTGAACGCCGACAGCCGTCGGATTCACTTGCTTCGCCTGACGCCCATTGCTCGCTAAGGATTGAAATGCGCTGGACAACCCGCCCCGGCTGGCCCGGTAACCTGCTGGCCGTGGCGGCCGGTGCAATCACCACACTGGCCCTGGCGCCGTTCGATATCTGGCCACTGGCACTGCTCGCCGTCGGGCTGTTCTATGCGGGCCTGCGCGAGCTGAGCCCGCGTCAGGCACTGGGTCGCGGCTGGTGTTTCGGTTTCGGCCTGTTCGGTGCCGGCACCAGCTGGATCTACTACAGCATTCACCACTTCGGCGGCGCCTCGGTCTTGCTGGCCGGCTTCCTGATGCTGCTCTTCACCGCGGCGATTGCCTGGTTCTTTGCCCTGCCCGCCTGGATCTGGGCGCGCTGGCTGCGCCGAAATGAAGCGCCGCTGGCCGACGCCCTGGCCTTCGCGGCACTGTGGGTCGGCCAGGAAGCCTTCCGCGGCTGGTTCCTGACAGGGTTCCCGTGGCTGTATTCCGGTTACAGCCAGCTCGATGGTCCGCTGGCCGGGCTCGCGCCTATCGGCGGGATGTGGCTGATTTCCTTCACCCTGGCCCTGACGGCCGCGCTGATCTACAACGGCTTGCGCCTGGTTCGCACGGGGCGCAAAGGCTTCATCGCCGCCGGCGCATTGCTGCTGGTCGGGCCATGGCTGGTCGGCATGACCCTCAAACATCATGCCTGGACCAGCCCATCGGGCCCGCCACTGAGCGTCGCCGCCATTCAGGGCAACATCGAACAAAGCATGAAGTGGGACCCGGCGCAGCTCAACGCGCAACTGGCGTTGTACCGCGACATGAGTTTCAGCTCCAGGCGAGTCGACCTTCTCATTTGGCCGGAAACGGCGATCCCGGTGCTCAAGGAGTCCGCCGAGGGCTACCTGAACATGATGGGCAGCTTCGCGGCCGAGCGTAAATCGGCGCTGATTACCGGCGTCCCGGTCCGCATGGAGGTCCACCACGAGAAGCGCTTCTTCAATGGCATCACCGTTGTCGGCGAAGGCGACGGCACTTACCTCAAGCAAAAACTGGTGCCGTTTGGCGAGTATGTTCCGCTGCAGGATGTGTTGCGCGGGCTGATCGCCTTCTTCGACCTGCCAATGTCGGACTTCGCCCGCGGCCCGGCTGACCAGCCGCTGCTGCAAGCCAAGGGTTATCAGATCGCGCCATACATCTGTTATGAGGTGGTTTACCCGGAATTCGCCGCCAGCCTTGCCGCCCGCAGCGACCTGTTGCTGACCATCAGCAACGACACCTGGTTCGGCACCTCCATCGGCCCGCTGCAACACCTGCAGATGGCGCAGATGCGTGCGCTGGAGGCTGGCCGCTGGATGATCCGCGCCACCAACAACGGCGTGTCCGGCCTGATCAACCCGTTTGGTCAGATTACCGATCAGATCCCGCAGTTCGAACGCGGCATCCTGTATGGCGAAGTGGTGCCGATGCACAACCTCACGCCGTACCTGGAATGGCGTTCGTGGCCATTGCTCATTCTCTGCGTGTTGTTGTTTGGCTGGGCGCTGATTGCGAGCCGGATGGCCAAGACCGTCTGAACTGACACCGCATAAAAACTGTAGGAGCGAGCTTGCTCGCGAAGGTGTACCAGGCGCCGCTGTGTTGACTGACACACCATCGCGAGCAAGCTCGCTCCTACAGGACGTGGGTAACCGTTCGGTTATCGGTAGAACAACGAATAACCGATCTGCCCCACCGCCTCGTTCATCAACTGTCCGTTCTGCCAGATCGCCTTGTACTCCGGCATCCAGCCACCCAGTGGCCGCGCATTGTCGCCGCCCAGAAACCCTACCGGCGCCGGTACCACCTCGAACCCGGCCTTGCGGAAACTCCAGACCGCCCGTGGCATATGCCCGGCATGAGTCACGAGCACCACGCGCTTGATACCCTGTGGCAGCAACACCTGGGCGCTGAACCGGGCATTTTCCCAGGTCGTGCGGCTGCGTCCTTCCTGCCAGCGCACGGTCACGCCAAAATCGTCACGCAAGGAGTCAGCCATCATCTGCGCCTCGCTTGGCGGAGTGCCGTAATGCAAGCCGCCGCTGGTCAGTACCGGCAGGCCGGAAGCCTTGGCCAGCCGAGCGGCAAAGCGCTGGCGTTCCAGGCCGATACCCGTTGGCTGGTCGGCACCCCAGGCCACATCACCACGCTCGCGCCCGGAACCAAGAACAACGATGGCGTCCGCGCGCTGCCCCAGCACCGCCCATTCGTCGCGAGCCAGCGGTGGCTCACGTTCGAGCAGGCCGGCACCCCACTGCACCACCACCGGCAGGCTCATCAGCCAAAGACCACCCAGCCCCAGTGCAAAGCACACACCGGCAAGCCTTGGCCTTGAGCGGCGCAACCACCAGGCAAGCAAAAGCAGCAGCAATAGAATGCCGGGGGGCAATAGAAGTTGTTTTACAAAGTAACGAAAAGGCATCGAGCATCTCCTGGAGATGCCCGAAGCCTAAGTGGGTTAGCGCAATGCGACAATCAATACAGAAGGACTATGCTTCAAAAAACCATGGAGCACGGCTCTGCGTCTTATTTGAACTGCAAAGACCGGACCTTTACCGCGTCTCTGCCGGGAACCTTGTCCTTGAGCCAGATGATCTTGGCGGAGCGTGGTGCGTCGAGTTGCTTTACCGCCTCTGACAAGCATCCGTGCGTCTCACGCTCACTGCGATCCAGATACGCCTTGACCAGTGCAAACTCTGCGAGGCTGAGGCCACGCAGTTCCAGCTCCAGAGGGCGTACGTCACGCAACCGGCCAGCAGTTCTTGCCGCTTCCAGGGCCAGGGCCAAACGATCGATCAGTCTTTCGTACAGCTCCGGTTTCGTAGCTTTTTGCTGTGACTCAACCATCCCTCACCTCATTGGAAGATAAGACCTACTCCCCAGTTAGAGCTTAGCCTCCATGAACAAACCGGCTGAGCGCCGCGACCAACGGCCCTCGCGGCGGCTTTCGCGAGACGCGCGGCAGCAATCAGGGTTTCCCTCGGTGGAGCGCGGTCATGTATGCTACGGCGCTTCCTGTAACTCCACTTCCAGCTCGGCTGGACATCGAAAACGCCAATGTGGCGAGATCAGCGTCCAGCGTTGCATTGAAGAGGATTAGGCCACCCCTATTCAGTTCAAAAGTAGCCATGCACGAACAATATCAGCCCCGTGAAATCGAAGCCGCCGCCCAGTCGTTCTGGGACGAGCAAAAGTCCTTTGAAGTCAGTGAACAGCCAGGCAAGGAGACTTACTACTGCCTGTCGATGTTCCCTTACCCCAGCGGCAAGCTACACATGGGGCACGTGCGCAACTACACCATCGGCGACGTGATCTCCCGCTACCAGCGCATGCAAGGCAAGAACGTTCTGCAACCCATGGGTTGGGACGCCTTCGGCATGCCGGCGGAAAACGCCGCGATGAAGAACAACGTGGCGCCCGCCAAGTGGACCTACGAAAACATCGCCTACATGAAGTCCCAGCTGCGCAGCCTGGGCCTGGCGGTGGACTGGTCCCGCGAAGTGACCACCTGCAAGCCCGATTACTACCGCTGGGAACAATGGCTGTTCACTCGCCTGTTCGAAAAAGGCGTGATTTACAAAAAAAGCGGCACCGTGAACTGGGACCCGGTCGACCAGACCGTTCTGGCCAACGAGCAAGTGATCGACGGCCGTGGCTGGCGTTCCGGCGCGCTGATCGAAAAGCGCGAAATCCCGATGTACTACTTCAAGATCACCGCCTACGCGGATGAGCTGCTGGAGAGCCTCGACGAACTGACTGGCTGGCCTGAACAGGTCAAGACCATGCAGCGCAACTGGATCGGCAAATCCCGCGGCATGGAAGTGCAGTTCCCGTACAACGTCGACTCCATCGGCGAAGCCGGCGCGCTGAAAGTCTTCACCACCCGTCCGGACACTCTCATGGGAGCGACTTATGTCGCCGTGGCCGCCGAGCACCACCTGGCCGCCCTCGCCGCCAAGAACAATCCCGAGCTGCAGGCATTCATTGCTGAATGCAAGGGCGGCAGCGTGGCCGAAGCCGACGTTGCCACCCAGGAGAAAAAAGGCCTGCCGACCGGCCTGTTCGTCGAGCACCCGCTGACTGGCGAAAAACTGCCGGTCTGGGTCGCCAACTATGTGCTGATGCACTACGGCGACGGCGCGGTGATGGCGGTTCCGGCCCACGACGAGCGTGATTTCGAGTTCGCCCACAAGTACAACCTGCCGGTCAAATCGGTCGTGCGCACCAGTTCCGGTGACAGCAACCCGGCGCCATGGCAAGACGCCTACGGCGAGCACGGCACGCTGATCAATTCCGGCGAGTTCGACGGCCTCGACTTCGCAGGCGCCTTCGACGCCATCGAAGTCGCGCTGATCAAGAAAGAGCTGGGCGCCTCGCGTACCCAGTTCCGCCTGCGCGACTGGGGCATCAGCCGCCAGCGTTACTGGGGCTGCCCGATCCCGATCATCCACTGCAACACTTGCGGTGACGTGCCGGTACCGGAAGATCAACTGCCTGTCGTGCTGCCGGAAGACGTCGTACCCGACGGCGCCGGTTCGCCACTGGCGCGCATGCCCGAGTTCTACGAGTGCAGCTGCCCTAAATGCGGCCAGCCAGCCAAGCGTGAAACCGACACCATGGACACCTTCGTCGAGTCCTCGTGGTACTACGCCCGCTACGCCTCGCCGCACTTTGAAGGCGGCCTGGTGGAAAAATCGGCGGCCGACCACTGGCTGCCGGTGGATCAGTACATCGGCGGTATCGAACACGCGATCCTTCACCTGCTCTACGCGCGCTTCTTCCACAAGCTGATGCGCGACGAAGGCCTGGTGAGTTCCAACGAGCCGTTCAAGAACCTGCTGACCCAGGGCATGGTGATCGCCGAGACTTACTATCGCCGCGAAGCCAATGGCGCTTACACCTGGTTCAACCCGGCGGACGTCGAGCTTGAGCGTGACAGCAAGGCCAAGGTCATCAGCGCCAAGTTGAAATCTGACGGCCTGCCGGTGGAAATCGGCGGCACCGAGAAGATGGCCAAGTCGAAGAACAACGGCGTCGACCCTCAGTCGATGATCGACCAGTTCGGCGCAGATACCTGCCGCCTGTTCATGATGTTCGCCTCGCCACCCGACATGAGTGCGGAATGGTCCGACTCCGGCGTCGAAGGCTCGCACCGTTTCCTCAAGCGCGTCTGGCGCCTGGCTCAAGCCCACGTCACCCAGGGTCTGCCGGGCAAACTGGACGTCGCTGGCCTGAATGACGAGCAAAAAGCCGTTCGTCGCTCGATCCACCTGGCCATCAAGCAGGCCAGCCAGGACGTCGGCCAGAACCACAAATTCAACACCGCCATCGCCCAGGTGATGACGCTGATGAACGTACTGGAAAAAGCCGCGCAAGGCACCGAACAGGATCGCGCTCTGGTTCAGGAAGGCCTGGAAGCCGTGACCCTGCTGCTGGCTCCGATCACGCCGCACATCAGCCACGAGCTGTGGAATCAACTGGGTCACGCTGAACCCGTGATCGACGCCGGTTGGCCGGTGGTGGATGACAGCGCTTTGGTACAGGACAGCCTGCAACTGGTGATTCAGGTCAACGGCAAGCTGCGTGGCCACATCGAAATGCCGGCCAGCGCCAGCCGTGAAGAAGTCGAAGCCGCCGCCCGTGCCAACGAGAACGTGCTGCGCTTCGTCGACGGTCTGACCATTCGTAAAGTGATCGTAGTGCCCGGGAAACTGGTCAATATCGTCGCCAGCTAATTGGATCAGGCGCCAGGTGAGCCTGGCGCCGAGTAAAACCTTTCGGGCCGCTTGATCGGCCCACATGGTTTCAAGGGGAGCAACAAGATGATCAAACGCAATCTGCTGGTGATGGGCCTCGCGGTTCTGCTGAGCGCCTGCGGTTTCCAGCTGCGCGGCACCGGCACCAATGAACTGGCGATCAAGGAACTCGACCTGAGCGCACGTAACGCTTATGGCCCAACCGTTACCCAGTTGCGTCAGGTACTGACTGGCAGCGGCGTCAAGGTCTATAACGGCGCTCCTTACAAGCTGGTGCTGACCAATGAACAGGAAACCCAGCGCATCCTCAGTTACGCAGGGGCCGGTCATGCCGGCGAGTACCAGATCACCACCGTGCTGAACTACGACATCCTTGGTCGCGGTGATCTGGCACTGCTGAGCGACAAAATCGAAGTGCAGAAAATCTACATGCACGACGGCAACAACCTGGTGGGCTCTGACCAGGAAGCTGAAACAGCCCGGACAGAAGGTCGCCGGGAGATGGTCCAGCGCATGATGCTGCGCCTGGAACAACTGAGCCCGACCCAACTGAACAAGTTGCAGCAGACCGCCGAAGCCAGAGCCAAGGCTGATGCCGCGGCACTGGAAGCGGCAAAGAAGGCTGAAGCGGATACCCCGCGTCAGTCGCCTGTCGAACTGCCGCAGCAGTAAGACTTACGGGGCGCCCGGGCGCCCCGTTCGCCCCCTCTTATGAAGCTCGCCCCCGCCCAACTCGCCAAACACCTGCAAGGCGCCCTTGCGCCGGTCTATATCATCAGCGGCGATGACCCGTTGTTGTGCCAGGAGGCGGCCGACGCTGTTCGCGCTGCCGCCCGTCAGCAGGGATTCGATGAACGCCAGGTGTTTGCCGCCGACGCCAGTTTCGACTGGGGGACGCTGCTGCAAGCCGGTGCCAGCATGTCGCTGTTCGCCGAAAAGCGCCTGCTGGAACTGCGCCTGCCTTCCGGAAAACCCGGCGACAAGGGCGCCGCCGCGCTGATCGAGTACTGCTCGCGTCCGGCCGACGACACCATACTGCTGATCAGCTTGCCGAAACTCGATGGCAGCGCGCAGAAAACCAAGTGGGGCAAAGCGCTGGTCGAAGGACAGCAGACCCAGTTCGTGCAGATCTGGCCGGTCGATGTTGCCCAGTTGCCAAGCTGGATCCGCCAACGTTTGTCCCAGGCCGGGCTTTCCGCCAGCCAGGACGCCGTTGAGCTGATCGCGGCGCGGGTAGAGGGCAATTTGCTGGCCGCCGCCCAGGAAATCGAAAAGCTCAAACTGATGGCCGAAGGCGGCCAGATCACTGTTGAAACCGTGCAGGCCGCGGTGGCTGACAGTGCGCGCTTCGACGTCTTTGGCCTGACCGATGCGGTGCTCAATGGTGAAGCGGCCCACGCGTTGCGCATGCTCGAAGGGTTGCGCGGTGAAGGCGTCGAGCCGCCGGTGATTCTCTGGGCCCTGGCCCGGGAGTTGCGCCTGCTGGCCAATATTTCCCTGCAATACAGCCAGGGTACGCCATTGGACAAGGCCTTCAGTCAGGCCAAACCGCCGGTCTGGGACAAACGTAAACCGTTGGTGAGCAAAGCCCTGCAGCGCTACTCGGCACAACGCTGGGCACAACTGCTGCTCGAAGCGCAACGCATTGATGCGCAGATCAAGGGCCAGGCGGCCGGTTCGCCGTGGATGAGTTTGAGCCGGTTGACGTTGCTGATGGCTGGGCAGCGCCTGACCCTGCCCGCTGAGTAACCCCGCTCCTTGTAGGAGCGAGCTTGCTCGCGAAGGTCGTTAACGATAACGCAGACGTTCTGATTTAACGCGGCGCCCTCAAGTGCTTCGCGAGCAAGCTCGCTCCTACAAAGAGCGGCGCTTTTTCAGACAGACATCGGGACTGGACAGCCTTTCAACTTCGGCCGATGATTCGCCTCGCAAAATCCATTCACTTGCGAGAAGTCACCATGAGCAAAAAGCCGTCGAAACACGGCCCAAACAAGGCCAAATCCATCATCGCCCAGCCATTGTTCCGCAGCCGCCTGGAACGCCCGGCCAAGGGCAAAGGCAGTTACCGCCGCGAAGCCTTCCAGTCTGACAGCTGGGAGGCTTCTTACTTTCTGGCTGCATAAAGCAGAACACCCCTTCGACATGTTAAGGTCTGTACCTGATTCGTATTCCCTGGACCCGTGCATGCCCTTTTGTCTTTCCCGTCGTTGGCACTTACGCCAATTGATCGCTGCCTCCAGCCTTGTTTTGCTTGTCGCCTGTGCGGAAAAACCGACCGCAGCCGACGCTCAGCCGCTTCAGACGCTTCCTGTCGCTACCGCCCCGGCGGTTGTTCCGCCAGTGGTTCCGACCGGTGAGAACCTCGACATCCAGCCGACCCAGACCTTCGCCGAATGGCAGGCGGGTTTCCGCAAGGATGCCCTGGCCGCCGGTATCCGCGCCGATCTGTTTGATCGCGCTTTCGCCAATGTCAGCTTCGACCCCAGCGTGATTCGCGCCGACCGCAGCCAACCGGAATTCGCAAAACCGGTGTGGGAATACCTGGACGGTGCCTTGTCGCCGCTGCGGGTACGCAAAGGCCAGTCGCTGGTCGACCAGTACGCTGACGTCCTGCAAAGTATCGAGCAGCGCTATGGCGTCGATCGCCAGGCACTGGTGGCGGTCTGGGGAATGGAAAGTAACTTCGGGCAATTCCAGGGCAGCAAGTCGGTGATCAACTCGCTGGCGACCCTGGCCTACGAAGGCCGCCGTCCCGGCTTCGCCCACGCGCAATTGATCGCGGCCCTGCAAATCCTGCAACAAGGCGACATCGAACCCGAGAAGATGCTGGGTTCCTGGGCCGGCGCCATGGGCCAGACCCAGTTCATCCCGACCACCTACAACACCCACGCCGTCGACTTCGATGGCGACGGCCGTCGCGATATCTGGGGCAGTTCGGCTGACGCCCTGGCCTCGACCGCGCATTACCTGCAAAGCTCCGGCTGGCAGAGAGGACAGCCGTGGGGCTTTGAAGTCCAGCTGCCGAGCGGTTTCAATTACCTGCTGGCCGATGGCACGATTCGCAAGAGTGTCGCCGAATGGCGCCAACTGGGCGTTACGCTGCCCGACGGCGGCCAGGTCCCGGCAGGCTCGGAGCAGTTGTCCGCCGCACTGTTGCTGCCGGCCGGTTACCGCGGCCCGGCCTTCCTGGTGCTCGACAACTTCCGTGCGATTCTCAAGTACAACAACTCGTCGTCCTACGCCCTGGGGGTGAGCCTGTTATCGGAACGCTTCAACGGCACGGGCCTGATCAGCGGTACGTGGCCAAAGGATGACCTGCCTCTGAGCCGTACCGAGCGGATCGAGCTGCAGAACCTGCTGAGCGCGCAAAACTATGACGCCGGCACCGCCGACGGGATCATCGGCGCCAACACCCGCAAGGCGATCCGCAGCGCCCAGCAGTCGTTTGGCTGGCCGGCGGACGGGTATCCGACGCACAAGTTGCTGGAAGGCTTGCGTAACCGCTAAAAGCTTCGCGGGCAAGCCCGCTCCCATATTAACGACACAAATCAATGTGGGAGCGAGCCTGCTCGCGATGACTGACTAACAGGCGATAAAAATCTAGCGCCTGACCACCACATCCTGCTCCAGCACCAATTCCTTGCTCCCCGCATCCAGCCTGACCAACGCCCCCATGGGCAGCGTCAGGTTCGGGTCGCAATGCCCGCTGCGCCACCCGGACAGCACCGGAATCTTCAATGGCTCGAAGGTCTGCTTGAGCAACCTGTCCAGCGCTGCCACCTCAACCCCCGCCACATCCCCGACCAACACACCGCGCAGCTTGTGCAACGTGCCTGCCAGACGCAGATGGGTGAGCAACCGATCGATGCGATACAGCGGCTCGTTGATGTCCTCGATCAACAGAATGACGCCCTCGGCGTCAATCTCGTAAGGCGTGCCCATGGTCGCGGCGATCATGGCCAGATTGCCTCCGAGCAAACGCCCATGAGCCACGCCCGGTTCGATCGTGGTCAGCGGGTAAGCCACCGGATGAGCCAGCACCGTGCCCGCCCTCACCTGCCCGCGCAGCATGTTGAAGAACGAAGACTCCGTAGGTATTTGCTTGTCACCCAACAGGTCGGCATTGAGCATCGGACCATGAAAGGTCACGAAGCCGGCATAACGACTGATCGCCAAATGCAGCGCAGTGATGTCGCTGTAGCCGACGAACGGCTTGGCGTTGTCACGCAGCAAATCAAAATCGATGCGGTCGAGCAGTCGCGGCGTGCCGTAACCCCCACGCAGGCAGATGATGGCATCCACCTCCCTATCGGCGAACGCTGCATGCAGATCGCCGAGTCGCACCTCGTCGCTACCGGCCAGGTAGCCGTTTTTTTCGTAGACCCCGGGATACACTTTCAGTGAATAACCCCGGGCGCGCATCCATTGCACCGCCTTGTCGGTGTCCAGCGGCGCGGGACCGGCAGGTGCGATGACGCCGATCATGCCTTCCGACGGCAATGCCGGGACGGGAGCATGAGGGCAAAGGGTGTGGGTCGGTCGAGCGGTCATCCGTGAATCTCCCTGCGTGAAATCTTCAGCACACAGTAGTCAGGAACGGGGACAAACAGAAGAGGAACCGTTGCCCCGCAGGTTGCAGGAAAAAACAGCCATTGCCACCGGCCAGGCAAAAAAACGCCCGCGAGGCTGGGTGCCGTGCGGGCGCTTTTCATTTCATTGCGTCGATCAGGACGACATCAGCTCGGCCTTGACCAGCTTGGCCTGCTCGTCGGCGTGATACGAGGAACGTACCAATGGACCGGAGGCAACGTTCTTGAAGCCCATCTTGTAGCCTTCCTCGGCGAACCAGGCGAAGGTATCCGGGTGCACGAAACGCTGCACCGGCAAGTGACTGCGGGACGGTTGCAGGTACTGGCCGAGGGTCAGCATGTCGATGTCGTGCTCGCGCATGCGCTTCATGACTTCGATGACTTCTTCGTCGGTCTCGCCCAGGCCCAGCATCAGACCGGACTTGGTCGGAATGTGCGGCATCATCTGCTTGAAGCGTTGCAGCAGGGTCAGCGACCACTGGTAGTCCGAACCCGGACGCGCAGCCTTGTACAGGCGCGGCACGGTTTCCAGGTTGTGGTTGAACACATCCGGTGGCTCGGCGGCAGTGATTTCCAGCGCGATATCCATGCGGCCACGGTAGTCCGGGACCAGGGTTTCGAGCTGCACATTCGGCGACAGCTTGCGGATTTCACGGATGCAATCGGCAAAGTGCTGAGCACCGCCGTCACGCAGGTCGTCGCGGTCCACCGAGGTGATCACCACGTACTTCAGGCGCAGGTCAGCGATGGCAATGGCCAGGCTTTCAGGCTCGTTGACGTCCAGTGGCTTCGGACGACCGTGGCCGACGTCGCAGAACGGGCAGCGACGGGTGCAGATGTCACCCATGATCATGAAAGTCGCGGTGCCACCGGAGAAACACTCGCCCAGGTTCGGGCAGGAGGCTTCTTCGCACACACTGTGCAGCTTGTGTTTGCGCAGCAGGGCCTTGATGCGGTCGACCTCCGGCGAAACCGGGATGCGTACGCGAATCCAGTCCGGCTTCTTCGGCAGTTCGGTGGTCGGAATGATCTTCACCGGGATGCGTGCAACCTTTTCGGCGCCGCGCAGCTTGACGCCGGCTTCAACCTTGGGACGCGGGGCCGGGCGCTCGGTGACATCGAGCGTCGGGATCATGGTTTGCACTGCATCAGTAGTCATATCAGTCGATTCCGCCCGTGAGGGTCGTCTGCTCAGCATAGTCGAGGTGTTTGACGAGCTGCGCACGCAGCCGGGCACTTACCTCGGCAAATTCAATCGATCCTGCGTGATCGCTCAGCTGGGTCATCGCCAGCCCGGCGTAGCCGCAGGGATTAATCCGTCGAAACGGTTCCAGGTTCATGTCCACATTCAAGGCCAGGCCGTGAAAGGAACAACCATGGCGGATCCGTAGACCCAGGGAGGCGATTTTCGCCCCGTCGACGTAGACACCCGGTGCATCGGGCTTGGCCACGGCGGTGACACCGTAACTGGCCAGCAGCTCGATCAGGCATTGCTCCATCCGGCTGACCAGATCGCGCACGCCAAACCCGAGCTTGCGCACGTCCAGCAGCAGATAAGCCACCAGTTGGCCTGGGCCGTGATAGGTCACCTGACCACCACGGTCGACCTGCACCACCGGAATATCACCTGGAAGCAGCAGATGCTCGGCCTTGCCGGCCTGGCCCTGGGTGAACACCGCAGGATGCTCAACCAGCCAGACCTCGTCGGCGGCATCGTTGCCGCGTTCGTTGGTGAAGCGTTGCATGGCATGCCAGACAGGCTCGTAAGCCATCTGGCCGAGCTCGCGAAAGCCCAGCACACCGGACATCACAGCACCATGTGCACGAAACCGGTTGCCCGCAGTTCGCTGTTGATGTTGTACAGCTGGTCCTGGTCGGTCGCGACGATGTGCAACTGAATGGTGGTGTATTTACCGTTGCTGCTCTGGCGCTCGTCAACACGCTCATCGTTGATCGTTGCATGTTTGCGAACGATGTCGATGATCCTGTCCTTGTTGCCCACGCCGGTGTCGCTGATCACCTTAACCGGGTAATCATTGGCAGGGAATTCGATCTTTGGCGCCTTTACTTCGGTATCGGTCATGGCGTAACGGCCTCGTAAGCGTAAGCCGTGGCGACGGCAAAGCCCCACGCCGGATCAGCGCAGGGCCATGCAGGTGCACACTATCAGTTGAACAAGCCGTAGAAGAATAGACGGATGCTATCCCACATGCGGCGGAAGATACCACCCTCTTCGACAGCGTCCAGAGCGATCAGATCGGCGCTGTGCACCACCTTGTCGTCCAGTTTCACTTCGACTTTACCGATTACGTCGCCCTTGGCGATTGGCGCGATCAGCTGCGGGTTCATGGTCATGCTGGCAGCGAGCTTTTTCAACTGGCCTTTTGGCAGGGTCATGGTCAGGTCTTGCGCCAGGCCGGCCTTGACCTGGTTGGTCGAGCCTTTCCAGACCGGAGCCTGAGCCAGCTCGGTGCCCTTCTGGTAGAAGGTCTGGGTTTCGAAGAAGCGGAAACCGTAGGTCAGCAGCTTCTGGGTTTCGGCGGCACGGGCCACTTCGCTGTTGGTGCCGAAGACCACGGCGATCAGGCGCATGCCATCACGTACGGCCGAGGACACCATGCAGTAGCCGGCTTCGTCGGTGTGGCCGGTTTTCAGACCGTCGACAGTCTTGTCGCGCCACAGCAGCAGGTTACGGTTCGGTTGCTTGATGCCGTTCCAGAAGAACTCTTTCTGCGAGTAGATCGCGTAATGAGCCGGGTCTTCGTGGATGATCGCGCGAGCCAGCACAGCCATGTCGTGAGCCGACGAATAGTGCTCAGGGTTCGGCAGGCCGGTCGGGTTCATGAAGTGGGTGTTGGTCATGCCCAGGTCGGCGACGGTCTTGTTCATCAGGTCGGCAAAGGCGTCTTCGCTACCGGCAATGTGCTCGGAGAGCGCGACACTGGCGTCGTTGCCCGACTGGATGATGATGCCGTGCAGCAGGTCGCTGACAGTGACTTGCGAGCCGACCTTGATGAACATCCGCGAACCGCCGGTACGCCAGGCATTCTCGCTGACGGTCACCGGATCGTTTTCGCCGATCTGGCCACGACGGATTTCCAGGGTAGCGATGTACGCCGTCATCAGCTTGGTCAGGCTGGCCGGCGGCAGACGCTGGTCACCGTTGTTCTCGACCAGCACGTTGCCGCTGCTGGCATCCATGAGCACATAGGCCTTGGCAGCCAGTTGTGGTGGCGAAGGCATCATCTCGACCGCGAATGCGGCGGGTGAGAGGAGCAGCGGGACTAGCAGGAACAGGCGTTTGGCAAAGGTGGTGATGTTCATCCGTCTCTCGAAATCGCTAATGGAAACTGCCCAAGGGCAAAACTAATCAGATGACTTTCTAACGAGTCATCGCGTGTTCAGTTGCTCACTCCAATCACCCTTTGCCGGGCTTTTGTTCTTCGAAGAGCCAACAACCTGGTTCACCCCCCAAAACCGCAGATGAACCGTCAATCAAGTCCTACGTATTACTCAGTTACAACGCTTGGCGAACCGAGATTGGCCAGCCGCACACTATTCTGCACCTGCTGGATTTCACCCGGCGATCCGATCGGGCCCAGGCGAACCCGATGCAGGGTCTGCTGATTGCGCACGATCGAGCTGATGAACACCGGAGCGCTCACCATCCCGCTGAGCTTCGATCTCAGGAGTTCTGCAGCGTCCGGGTTGGCGAACGCGCCCACCTGCAGATACTGGCCAGACGCTTGTGCAGAAGCGTTTTTTTTTGCGTCGGCAAGTTGAACAGGAACGACGGCGGCGGCGTGTTGCTGCGGCGGTGGCGTCCATTGCTCGACAGTGCCGGCCGACGCCGTGATCACCGGGGCGCTATTCTGCGCGACTTTCGGTTCATTGAGCATTAATGGTGCCGGACGGCCCTTGGCAGCCCACCATTGCTGCGGGTCGATGCCTTCGACCTTGACCCGCGCGGTGCCAGTTTCGGCGTAACCGAGTTTCTTGGCGGCAGCGTAGGACAAGTCGATGATCCGGTCCGAATAGAACGGACCGCGGTCGTTGACTCGCAGGATCACGGTCTTGTTGTTGTCCAGGTTGGTCACCCGGACATAACTCGGCAGCGGTAAAGTCTTGTGTGCGGCACTCATGCCGTACAGGTCATACACTTCGCCGTTGGCGGTGTTCTGACCGTGAAATTTGGTGCCGTACCAGGACGCCGTACCCGACTGCACGTAAGTCTTGGACTCTTGCAGCGGAAAGTAGGTTTTACCTAGCACTGAGTATGGAGCGGCCTTGTACGGGCCGGTATGCAGGGTCGGCGTGGCGTCCGGGATACGCGAAACATCGACATCCCACCATGGCGCGCCATCCTTGTGGGCGCGGTTGATGTCCAGCCCCGGCGTCGTGCGCACGGCGGTGCTGCTGGCCTTCTGGGCCGGCGCGCGGCTGGTCGAACAACTGGCGACCAGCATTGCCAGCGCGGCGAATGCCATCAGCTTCAGGGGTTTATTGATAGGCAATGCCCGCATTACTTGACGCCCCGTGCTTGGACCAGCTGTTCAGACAGTTGATGTACGGCCATGGCGTACATCACGCTGCGGTTATATCGCGTGATCGCGTAAAAATTCTTCAGGCCCATCCAGTACTCGGAGCCATTGTCGCCTTCCAGGCGGAACGCAGTAACCGGCATATCATCGCGCAGCGCATCATGACTTGACCACCCCAGGGCTCGCAACTCCCCGACGGTTTTCGTCGGTTCGATTCCCGTGGTCAAGCCTTCGTCGACATGATCGCCACGGACATCGGCGCGGCTGACCACCGGTTCGCCGGCGACCCAGCCATGACGCTTGAAGTAACTGGCGACACTGCCGATGGCATCGTCCGGGTTGGTCCAGATGTTGATATGGCCATCACCGTCGAAATCCACCGCATAGGCGCGGAAACTGCTCGGCATGAATTGCGGCAATCCCATGGCGCCGGCGTAGGAGCCTTTGAGCGTCAACGGATCGACCTGCTCTTCACGGGCCAGCAGCAGGAACTCACGCAATTCCTTGCGGAAAAACTCGGCACGGGGAGGATAGTCGAAACCCAGGGTCGACAAGGCATCGATCACCCGGAAATTTCCGGTATTACGGCCGAAAAAGGTTTCAACGCCGATGATCGAGACAATCACCTGGGCCGGCACGCCGTATTCCTGCTCGGCACGGGCCAACACCGCTTCGTGCTGACGCCAGAAATCCACACCCCGGGCAATGCGCGCATCGGTGATGAACATCGGGCGATACTCGCTCCACTGCTTGACCCGTTCGGCGGGCTTCGAGATGGCGTCCAGAATCGACTGCTTGCGCTCGGCTTCGCGGAACACGCCCATCAATTGTTCACCGGCGAAACCGTAGTCGCGGGTCATTTCACCGACGAATTCAGCCACCTGGGGTGAGCCTTCGTAGTCGCCGGCCAACGCTTCCTGCATGGTGCCTAGGATGCTTACCAGGCCGACCCATGGCGCGTATCGAGTCGCCCAGCCACGCATTACCTGCATTGAAAATTTCACCTTATTCAAACCTGCGCGATCCACTTGCGATGGGTATGGATCGACATCAAAACCCCAAACGCTGACAGTAGCGTCACCAGCGAAGTTCCTCCGTAGCTAATGAACGGCAACGGCACCCCCACCACCGGCAACAGGCCACTGACCATACCGATGTTGACGAAAACATAAACAAAAAACGTCATGGTCAGGCTGCCCGCGAGCAACTTGCCGAACAATGTCTGCGCCTGGGCGGTAATCACCAGGCCGCGGCCGATCAACAGCAGGTAGATCAGCAACAGCGCGCAGATCCCCACCAGGCCGAACTCTTCGCCCAATACGGCAATGATGAAGTCGGTATGACTTTCCGGCAGGAAGTCCAGGTGTGACTGGGTGCCCAGCAACCAGCCCTTGCCGAACACACCACCGGAGCCGATGGCTGCCTTGGACTGGATGATGTTCCATCCCGTACCGAGCGGATCGCTCTCCGGGTCGAGGAACGTCAGGATCCGCTGTTTCTGGTAGTCGTGCATGATGAAGAACCACATGGCAATCGCCACGGGAACGGCGGCGGCCAGCACGCTGAGGATCCAGCGCCAGCGCAGGCCACCCATGAACAGCACGAAAGCGCCGCCGGCCAGGATCAGCAGCGAAGTGCCGAGGTCCGGTTGGCGCACGATCAGAATGAACGGCACGCCGATCAGCATCAGGCTGACGCCCACATGCTTGAGCTGGGGCGGCAAGGTGCGTTTGGACAAGTACCAGGCAATAGTCGCCGGCATCAGGATCTTCATGAATTCCGAGGGCTGGAAGCGGATCACCCCGGGAATGTTGATCCAGCGGGTAGCGCCCATGGCGTTGTGGCCCATGATGTCCACCACCAGCAACAGCATCACTCCGACCACGTAGCCCAGCGGCACCCAGCGCGCCATGAATCGCGGCTCGAACTGGGCAATGACGATCATCGACACCAGGCCGATGCCGAACGAAGTGGCTTGCTTGCCCAGCAGATCCCAGCTCTTGCCGCTGGCCGAATACAGCACGAACAGGCTGCCGGCGGCGAGGGTCAACAGCAGGATCAGCAGCGGGCCGTCAATGTGCAGGCGTTGCAGCAGCGTCGCACGGCGACGCATCACATCCTCACTGGAGAGCATGCGATCGAAGTTATTCATCACGGGCGGTAGCCTCTGCACTGATAGGGCTGGCGTATTCGGGCTTCAACCGACCGTCCTGGTCCAGGAGCCAGGCGTCCATGACCTGACGCACCACCGGCGCGGCCACGCCGGAGCCGGACTCGCCGTTCTCGACCATCACCGATACTACGATTTTCGGGTCGTCGGCCGGCGCGAAGCCGACGAACAAGGCGTGGTCGCGATGGCGTTCCTGAACCTTGGAACGGTCATACTTCTCACCCTGTTTGATCGCGACCACCTGGGCCGTACCCGACTTGCCGGCGATCCGGTATTGCGCGCCGATCGAGGCTTTGCGCGCCGTACCACGGGCACCGTGCATAACCTGCTGCATGCCGTGATTGACCTTGGTCCAGTCCGACGGGTCGCGCAGGATGATGTCCGGCATCGGATTCTCATCCACCGGTTTCACGCCCTCGATGGTCTTGGCCAGGTGCGGACGATTCCAGATGCCTTTGTTGGCCACCAACGCAGTGGCCTGGGCCAACTGCAACGGAGTCGACTGCATGTAGCCCTGGCCGATCCCCAGAATCAGCGTCTCGCCCGGGAACCATGCCTGGCGACGGGTCGCACGCTTCCACTCGCGGGACGGCATCAGCCCCGGCGACTCTTCGAACATGTCCAGGGAGACCTTCTGGCCAATACCGAACTTGGTCATGTATGCCGACAGCCGATCGATCCCCAGCTTGTGGGCCAGGTCGTAGAAGTAGGTGTCGTTGGAACGCATGATCGCCGTATCGAGGTCGACAAAACCGTCGCCGGTACGGTTCCAGTTACGGTATTTGTGATCGTAGTTGGGCAGCATGTAGTAACCGGGGTCGAACACTCGGGTCGACGCCGTCACCACGCCGGCATCCAGGCCGGCAATCGCTACCGCCGGCTTGATGGTCGAGCCTGGTGGATACAGACCGCGCAGCACGCGATTGAACAGCGGCCGGTCGATGGAATCGCGCAGCTCGGAATAGGCCTTGAAGCTGATGCCGGTGACGAACAGGTTCGGGTCGAAACTCGGTTGGCTGACCATCGCCAGCACTTCGCCGGTTTTCGGGTCCAGCGCTACCACCGCGCCACGACGACCACCGAGCGCAGCTTCGGCGGCTTCCTGCAATTTGATGTCCAGGCTCAGGACGATGTCCTTGCCGGGAATCGGATCGGTACGCTTGAGCACCCGCAGTACGCGGCCCCGGGCGTTGGTCTCGACTTCCTCGTAACCCACCTGGCCGTGCAACTCCGGCTCGTAGAAACGCTCGATGCCGGTTTTGCCAATTTGATGGGTGCCGCTGTAACTCACCGGATCCAGAGTCTTCAGCTCTTTCTCGTTGATCCGCCCCATGTAACCCACCGAGTGCGCAAAATGCGCACCCTGCGGATAGTGACGGACCAGTTGCGCGACCACTTCCACGCCTGGCAGGCGGAACTGGTTCACGGCAATTCGCGCGATCTGCTCTTCGGTCAACTCGAACAGGATCGGCACCGGCTCGAACGGCCGACGCCCCTGGCGCATGCGCTTCTCGAAAACCACCCGATCTTCAGGCGTCAGCTCCAGCACCTGGACGATTACATCGAGCACTTGCTGCCAATCGCCAGAGCGCTCGCGGGTCATGCTCAGGCTGAAGCTGGGCCGGTTATCGGCAATGACGACACCGTTGCGGTCGAAAATCAGCCCACGGGGCGGCGGAATCGGCTGCACATGGACGCGGTTGTTTTCCGAGAGTGTCGAGTGATACTCGTACTGAATCACCTGGAGGAAATACAGGCGCGCGATCAGCACCCCAATCAGCGCCACCACTGCAATGGCCCCGAACACGACGCGGCCACGCACCAGACGGGCGTCTTTTTCGTGGTCCTTGATGCGGATCGGCTGGGACATGAGGGCAGAGCTACTTGTGGTAAGGGTGACCGGACAGCACGGTCCAGGCACGGTACATCTGTTCGCCGATCAGGATACGCACCAGCGGGTGCGGCAAGGTCAGCGGCGACAACGACCAGCGCTGGTCAGCCCGGGCACAGACTTCCGGCGCCAGCCCTTCGGGGCCGCCGACCATGAAGTTGACCGTGCGCGAGTCCAGCCGCCAGCGATCGAGTTCGACCGCCAGTTGCTCGGTGCTCCAGGGCTTGCCATGGACTTCGAGAGTGACAATCCGCTCGTTCGGTCCGACCTTGGCCAGCATGGCTTCGCCTTCCTGACGGATGAAACGGGCCACGTCGGCGTTCTTGCCACGGGTATTGAGCGGAATTTCCACCAGTTCCAGCGCCAGTTCGGACGGAAGACGCTTGGCATATTCATGCCAGCCTTCTTCCACCCATTTGGGCATGCGTGAACCGACGGCGATCAGTCGCAGTCGCACAGCGGTCCCTTATTCCTGGTCTTTGTTGAGCTTGTTGAAGTGCTCGTGACCCACTTCAGGGCTGTGGTGCTTGCCATCGGCCGCACGGCTCTGCTCGGCACCTTTCCACAGGCGCTCCAGGTCGTAGAACTGACGGGCGTTGGAGGTCATCATGTGAACGATCACGTCGTCCATGTCCAACAGCACCCAGTCGCTGTCGCCCTTGCCTTCTTCACCCAGCGGCTTGATACCCAGGGCTTTGACGGCCTCGCGAACCTTGTCCAGCATCGCGCCGATCTGGCGGTTGGAGGTACCGGTGGCAATGATCATGTAGTCAGTGATGCTCTGCTTGTCGCGAACATCGATCACCAGCACGTCCTGGGCCTTGACGTCTTCCAGGGCGGCTACGGCGATCTTGACCAGCTCGTCGCCTTTAGGCGGCTCGGCAGCGAAGACCTTTTCCGGCAGCGGGGCACTCTTGAATGTGCCTTTGCGTTTTACTTTGCTTTCGTTGTTGCTCGTCATATAAAACTCGTTTTGCTCGTTTGTTCGGGCGCTTCAATACACGTTGTTGCCACGTGCCTTGAGGCACTCCTATTCAGTTCGACGCACGGTAGAGTCCGTGCGCATCGATGTAGGCCAGGACCGCGTCGGGCACCAGGAAACGTACCGACTTACCGCTGGCCAGCAGTTGACGGATCTGGGTGGCGGATACCGCGAGCGGTGTCTGCCAGACGAATGCAATCTGTCCGCTCGGCCCTTTGAGGGCCAGCGGGTCGCTCACCGAGCGCGCTGCCAGCAGGTTGCGCAAGGCATCCGGCGGTTCGCTGTCGGCATCCGGGCGTTGCAACACCAGGATATGGCAATGCTGGAGCAACTCTTCCCAGCGGTGCCAAGTGGGCAGGCCGCAAAAAGCGTCCCAGCCCAAAAGCAGAAAAACCTGGTCATCCGCGGCCAGTTCGGCGCGCATCAGTTCCAGGGTATCGATGGTGTAGGACGGTTTGTCCCGCTGCAATTCGCGGGCGTCCACCACCAACGGCGCCACACCGGCCACCGCGCACTCGACCATCGCCAGACGGTCTTTTGCCGACACCTGCGGTTTGTCTCGATGGGGTGGCCTGGCACTGGGTGTCAGGCGCAACTCATCGAGCGCCAGGGTTTCGGCGACTTCCAGTGCACCGCGCAAATGGCCGATGTGCACCGGGTCGAACGTTCCGCCCAGCACGCCAATGCGGCGAGGGACTGGCTCGCTGACGGTGACCGGGGCTGACGGGTCGAAGTCGCCCAAGTCAGGCCGGCTCCTGTCCGCGCAGCTGCCCGTCACCGACCACGATGTACTTCTCGCAGGTCAGTCCCTCGAGGCCCACCGGGCCACGGGCGTGCAGCTTATCAGTAGAAATGCCGATCTCGGCACCCAATCCGTATTCGAAACCATCGGCGAAG
The DNA here is from genome assembly GCF_949768175.1 of Pseudomonas sp. IT-P74. Classification (NCBI taxonomy): domain Bacteria; kingdom Pseudomonadati; phylum Pseudomonadota; class Gammaproteobacteria; order Pseudomonadales; family Pseudomonadaceae; genus Pseudomonas; species Pseudomonas sp. IT-P74. The sequence continues at coordinate 165,053 of NZ_CATKQD010000006.1, forward strand.
CAGGTCGGGGTATTGATCATCACCGACGAGGAGTCGACTTCAGCCACGAAACGCCGGGTGTCGCCCTGGTGTTCGCTGACAATCGAATCGGTGTGATGGGAGCCGTAATGATTGATGTGCTCGATGGCCTGGTCCAGTCCGTCCACCACGCGGATAGACAGAATTGCCGCCAGGTACTCGGTGCTCCAGTCTTCCTCGGTGGCCGGCACGGCATCGATGATCGCCCGGGTACGCTCGCAACCACGCAGCTCGACGCCTTTTTCGCGGAACTGTGCCGCCATCGCCGGCAGGAAATCCTTGGCAACGGCTTGATCCACCAGCAGCGTTTCCATGGCACCGCAGATGCCATAACGGTAAGTCTTGGCGTTGAACGCAATGCGCTGGGCCTTGGCCAGGTCGGCGTGCTCGCTCACGTAAACGTGGCAGATGCCGTCCAGGTGCTTGATCACCGGGACGCGGGCGTCACGGCTGACGCGTTCGATCAGGCCACGGCCGCCGCGCGGCACAATGACATCAACGTACTCAGGCATGGTGATCAGCGCGCCGACGGCGGCACGGTCGGTGGTTTCGACCACTTGCACCACCGCGGCCGGCAGATCGGCCTCGGCCAGGCCGCGCTGAATGCAGGCGGCGATGGCGCGATTGGAATGAATCGCCTCGGAACCGCCACGCAGGATAGTCGCGTTACCGGACTTCAGGCACAGGCTCGCGGCATCGATGGTCACATTCGGCCGCGACTCGTAAATGATTCCGATCACGCCCAATGGCACGCGCATCTTGCCGACCTGAATACCGGACGGACGGAAGCTCATGTCGCGGATCGCGCCGACCGGGTCCGGCAGCGCTGCTACCTGACGCAGGCCGACGATCATGCCGTCGATACGCGCCGGGGTCAGCGCCAGGCGTTCGAGCAGGGCCGGCTCAAGACCATTGGCGCGACCGGCAGCCAAATCCTGCTCATTAGCCGCCGTCAGCTCGGCGCGGGCAGCGTCCAGCGCGTTGGCGGCGGCCTGCAGGGCGCGGTTCTTCTGCGCGGTACTGGCACGGCCGATCACGCGGGAGGCTTCGCGGGCAGCGCGACCCAAGCGGGTCATGTAGTCAAGAACGGACTCAGTCATGGTCTGGCGTGGTCTTTGATTAGGTCTTGGTAAAGAGTAAAGCGACAGATTATAGCTGTCGCGCCCACCGACTAACAGCGGTGACGGGCGGATGGTCGAAATGAGGGCAATTTGCCGATGTTCAGCCGGGATTAAGCTGCAAATTGTTATCATCACGACTCATTCAGCCCTGACAAATGCCGGTCATCATGTCCAACCTGACTGTTCGAGCGTCCGCCGCAAGCCTGCCTACGGGCCTCCCGGACGCGTTTTTCGACCGTGACGCGCAAATTCTGGCCCGGGATTTACTGGGCAAAGTCATTCGCCATCGGGTTGGTGATCTGTGGCTCAGCGCCCGAATCATAGAAACCGAGGCCTATTACTGCGCAGAAAAGGGTAGCCACGCGTCCCTCGGCTACACAGAAAAGCGTAAGGCTTTGTTTCTGGATGGCGGCCACATCTATATGTATTACGCCCGGGGCGGCGATTCACTGAATTTCAGCGCCCAAGGGCCGGGTAACGCTGTGCTGATCAAATCCGCCTACCCGTGGGTCGATCAATTGAGCGGACCGGGCAGCCTGGCACAGATGCTATTGAACAACCCCGATGCCCAGGGCCGCCCTCGCCCGTCACAAAAACTCTGCGCCGGGCAAACCCTGCTGTGCAAGGCACTGGGCCTGAAAGTACCGGTGTGGGACGCCAAACGCTTCGATCATGAAGTGCTGCTGGTAGAACACGTCGGCCAGACGCCTGCCCACATCATCCAGACCACTCGGCTGGGCATTCCCCACGGGCGCGATGAGCACCTGATGTACCGCTTTGTCGACGCTGCCTATGTGGCTTATTGCACGCGCAACCCGCTACGACGGGGCCAGATCGAAGGTCGCGATTATTTTGTGCTGTCCTGAGATTGATCCGGATTTTGAAACTGAAGGAATCCCCTGTGGGAGCGAGCCTGCTCGCGATGAGGTCAGCACAATCAACATCACTGTTGACTCAAAGTGCGCTATCGCGAGCAGGCTCGCTCCCACAAGTAGAAAATTGAACATTTGATGGAGTGGTTTTTATGGGCCCATGGCTCGATAGCGTGACCGGATGGCTGGCGGTCAACCCGCAATGGCTGGCAGCAGCGGTATTCATCGTGGCCTTTGTGGAATGCCTGGCGATTGCCGGGCTGATCGTTCCTGGCACGGTGTTGCTGTTCGCCGTGGCGGTACTGGCAGGCAGTGGCGCGCTGACGCTCAGTGAGACACTCTTGCTGGGTTTCGTCGCCGGGGTGCTGGGAGACGTCATTTCGTATTTTCTGGGGCGGCACTTCCATCAGAACATCCGGCGCCTGCCGGGCTTGCGCCATCATCCGGAATGGATCGCCGGGGCCGAGTCATACTTCCAGCGCTACGGCATCGCCAGCCTGCTGGTCGGGCGCTTTATCGGGCCCCTGCGGCCAATGCTGCCGATGGTGGCCGGCATGTGCGACATGCCTTTCCCGCGTTTCTTCGCTGTCAGCCTGTTGGCCGGCGCGGGTTGGTCGGTGGCTTATCTGCTGCCTGGCTGGGCCACGGGCGCGGCCATTCGCTTGCCGCTGCCTGAAGGTTTCTGGCTCCAGGCCGGGGTTGTTGCCGGTAGCATTGCGGTGATGGTCGGCTTGAGTGCGACCAGCAGCCTGCGTCGGCATCGCCACGCGACGTTGTTCATTACCGGGATGAGTCTGCTGATTCTGGCGGGGCTGTTTATCGGTTACTCGCACCTGTCTGCACTCGATCAAGGGGTCATGACACTGGTGCAGGAACATCGTAACCCGATGCTGGATGAAGTGGCGGTGGTCTTCACGCTGGTCGGCGAATTCCGCAACATGTTGCTGTTCAGTGCGCTGCTGACCGGTTTGCTGCTGCTGATGCGGCAATGGCGGCACGCGATTTTCGCGGGCGGCACGCTGCTCTTCACGGCACTGGCCAATACCGCGACCAAGTACTTTTTCGCCCGCGTGCGCCCCGAAGTGTTGAGCGACCCGCTGACCAGCTACAGCATGCCCAGCGGCCATGCTTCAGGATCTTTCGCGCTGTTCCTGACCCTCGCCGTCCTGGCCGGCCGTGGGCAACCGCCCCGGATGCGCCTGACCTGGTTGTTGGTGGGTTGCCTGCCCGCAATGGCGATTTCGCTTTCGCGGGTTTACCTCGGAGCGCATTGGCCGACGGATGTATTGGCCGGCGCGATGCTGGCGGCGTGTGTCTGTGCGGCGAGCCTGTGGCTGATCCAGCGCAAGGAACCGCTCAACGCCTTGCCTCCCAAGGTCTGGTGGCTGGTATTGCCGGCGTTGCTGGCATTGTTCGGATTCTTCGTGCTGAGGCATTTACCGCATACGATGTTGCGGTATGCGTACTGACAGCAGTCAGGCAAACAGTTCGCCCTGCAACTCATCCAGCAACGCCTGAATCGCATCCAGTCGTTGCTGCGGGTCATCGAGTTGCAGCAGGTCGATCTTGTCCACTTCAGCGAAGGGCAACAGGTACGCCAACTGATTGGCCAGCGACTGCTGGCCGGTCGCTTCGGTGCCCATGTTCAAGGCTTCAACCATCGGGTGTTCCGCCAGGGCCTTGAGCAAGGCCACCAGGTCGGCGTCCTCATCCTGCAGTGGCTGCTCCGGTTCGTCTTCCAGCCACTCGACCTCGGCGACGGTCAACTGATCGCGCTGAACTTCCGTTCGCAATACATGGAAACGTCGTCCCCCCTGAACCCGAATTCCCAGCAGGCCGTTGTCCTGCTGCTTGAAATCGGTGATCAGCGCCTCGCACCCGACCAGGGCGTAACCCGCCGGGGCGATCCCGACTTCTTCGCCTTCGAGGATGCACACCACGCCGAACCCGCCGCCCTGCTTCATGCAGCGGCCGATCATGTCCAGATAGCGCGCCTCGAAAATCTGCAAATCGAGGATGCAGCCTGGAAACAGCACTGTATTGAGCGGAAAAAGCGGCAGACTCATAGACATTTCCTTACACCACCATCGACACCGCCAACGGCAGCAACACCGCCGTGGCCACACCCATCAGGCTCATCGCCAGCGCCGCAAAGGCGCCGCACTCTTCACTTTCCTGCATCGCCACCGCCGTGCCGACCGCGTGGGCGGTCATGCCCAGCGCCATGCCTCGGGCTTCCGGGCTGTGCACGCCGAGACGGCTCAACAGGGCCGGACCGAAAATCGCGCCGATCACACCCGTAATCAAGACGAACACCGCTGCCAGCGCCGCGACACCACCGATCTGCTCGGCCACCAACATGGCGATAGGCGAAGTCACCGATTTTGGCGCCATGGTCATCAGGATCATGTGCTCGGCACCGAACGACCAACCCAGCAACACGCCCATCCCCGTGGCCACCACCCCGCCTATCACCAGCGTAGTAAATATCGGCCAGAACAACTGCCGAATCCGTCGCAGGTTGAGATAAAGCGGCACCGCCAGCGCAACAGTGGCCGGGCCGAGCAGAATGCTGAGAATCTCGGTGCTCTTGCGGTACTCGGCGTAGGTCAGGCCGCAGCCCACCAGTACGCCGATCACCAGCAACATGGAGACAAGCACCGGCTGCAAAAAGATCCATCGGGTTTTCTCGAATGCCGCCAGGACGAGTTGATAGGCGCCAAGGGTAATGCCGATACCAAACAAGGGATGATGAATTACCGACACCCAGGCGCCGTGCCAGTCGAAGATCATTGGCCGTCCTCGGAGTGAGCGTGACGCTTGACCATGCGCTGCATCAGCACCCCGGCGAAGGCCATGGAAAGCAGCAGCGACAACACCAGCGCGCCGACAATGGCCCAGAAGTCCGCCGCGATGTCAGCGGCGTAGACCATCACGCCCACGGCCGGCGGCACCAGCAACAGCGGCAGGTAGCGCAGCAGGCTGCTGGCCGCCAGGTTCAGCGGCTCGCCGACCTGTCCGCGACAGATGAGGTACACCAGCAACAGCAGCAACCCCACAATCGGTCCCGGCAGCACCGGCAAGAACAAATGATTGATCGCGGTGCCGAGCAATTGGAACAGCACCAGCCACGTCAGGCCCCGTAACAACATCAAAGATCTCCCGCAAAATCCGTCACCCGCATTGGCCAGACATTATAAGCATGCTCGCGCTATAGACCGGCATTCGCCAAAAACATGGTCAGTTGACCGGAGCGTTTGGCCATGTTGATCTAACGTGGTAAGTCGGGAGGTCAGATCCCCGCAAGCCAAAAACATAAAACCGATGAACCCAAGGAGAGTCTCAATGCCCTATGTTCCAGTTGCAGAGCTCAAAGATTATGTCGGCAAGGAACTCGGACGTTCCGAATGGCTCACCATCGATCAGGACCGCATCAACCTGTTCGCCGAAGCCACAGGGGATTTTCAGTTCATCCACGTCGACCCGGTCAAGGCCGCGCAAACGCCATTTGGCAGCACCATCGCTCACGGCTTTCTGACGCTGTCGCTGATCCCGAAACTGATGGAAGACATCCTCGTCATGCCCGAAGGCTTGAAGATGGTGGTCAACTACGGCCTCGACAGCGTGCGTTTCATCCAGCCGGTCAAGGTCAATTCGAGAGTGCGCCTGAAGGTCGACCTGACCGAAGTCATCGAGAAGAAACCCGGCCAATGGCTGCTCAAGGCCACCACCACCCTGGAAATCGAAGGTTCGGACAAACCGGCGTACATCGCCGAACCTCTGTCCCTGTGCTTCATCTAAACCGTCCCGGATGCGAAGCAGCTCATGCTGTTTCGCGCCCTCACGCGGTACCTCACCCTATATATGGACACATAGCTGCGGCATACTCCCTCGCCTAATTGCCCGGAATCCGCTATGCGCCCACTTGCACTCCTTGCCTTGACCCTGATGCTCACCGCTTGCGGCGACGGCGAATCGCCTTTGCCTCCCGACGCCCGCCTGCCGGACGGCGGACGCTATCGCGGTGACCTGGTCAATGGCTTGCTGCAAGGCAAGGGGCGCATCGACTACCCGAACGGCAGCTGGTACGCCGGCGAATTCGACAAGGGCCAGTGGCAGGGCCAGGGCGAATGGCATGGCAGCAATGGCGAAGTCTATCGCGGGCAGTTCAATCAGGGACTGTTCGACGGCCAGGGGGCACTGACCACCAACGCCAGCAGCTACAGCGGCGGCTTCAAGGCCGGCCGGCGCAACGGCGAAGGCACCCTCAAAGAAAACGGCATGAGCTATCGCGGAGAGTTCAAGGCCGATCAATACGCCGGCCTGGGTCGCCTCGAACTCGAAGACGGCAGCTCCTACCAGGGTCAGTTCGCCCACGGCAAACCCAATGGCGAAGGCCAGCGCGGCGACGGCAACGGCAATCAGTTCACCGGGCACTTCGTCGACGGCCAGCTGGAAGGTAACGGGACTTTCAACAGCGCCGATGGCGACATCTATGTCGGCAGCTTCAAGAACAATCAACTGCACGGCAAGGGCCGCTACGAGAACGCCGACGGCGATGTCTGGCTGGGCCAGTTCAAGGAAGGCTCGCTTAACGGCAAGGGCGAGTTGATCGGCACAGACGGCAGCCACTACATCGGCCAGTTCAATGACTGGCGCTTTTCCGGCCAGGGCCGCCTGAACCTGTCCGACGGCAGCTTTTACACCGGCCAGTTCGACAACGACAGTTACCAGGGGCGCGGCACATTGGTGTTGACCGACGGCACCGTGCTCAGCGGCACCTGGATCAACGGCCAGCGCGTACGCGATTCCGAGGGCAAATTATTGCCCGACACCCTGGAGCTCGGCCTGCTGGCCCAGGGGCGCCTGCTCGACGCCGCGTTGGCCAATGTTCCACCCTCGACCCCGGCGGTGGAGCTGTATTCATTGACCTTGGGTGGCGATGGCAAGCAAAGCGTGTTTCTGCGCGAATCCGACTACGTCGCCAACATGCTCAGCACCCGTTTCGGCACCTTTGGCCAGATCCGCCTGGTGAACCATCGCGACCACCTCGCCGACCGCCCGATGGCTACCCGGGAAAACCTGCGCCGCGCCGCCCTGACGCTGGCCGAACGCAGCGGTCCGGAAGACCTGATTTTCATCTACCTGACCAGCCACGGCACCAGCGAACACGAACTGGTGCTAGACCAGCCGCGCATGGAGCTGGCCGATCTGCCAGCCGACGAGTTGGCCGCTGTTCTCGCCCCCCTGAAAAACCGCGACAAGATCATCGTGATTTCGTCCTGCTACTCCGGCGGTTTCATTCCCGCCCTCAAGGATGAACGGACCCTGATCATGACGGCCTCGCGAGCCGACCGGGTATCCTTCGGCTGCTCGGAAGAAGCCAACTTCACTTACTTCGGCGACGCCCTGTTCGCCCAGGCCCTGAACCAGACCGATGACCTGGAACAAGCCTTCAAACTGACCAAGGCCAGCGTCGCCGAACGTGAGCTGGCGGACGGTTTCGAAGCGTCCGAACCACAGATCTGGGCACCGAAAACCGTCCTCTCGCATTGGCAACTACTACGTAAACAGCAGGCACGAAAAGCCCTGCAAAGTGCGTCCAACGAAAGCAAGGATGCAAACAGCAACTAAGCTGAATAGTATCAAGGGAGAAACACTATGTACTTGACGCCTCAGCACGTATTGCTTGCCGGAGCCACCGGGCTGACCGGTGAACATCTGCTTGATCGCTTGCTCAACGAGCCAACGATTAGCCGGGTATTGGCCCCCTCACGCAGGCCATTGGCCGAGCATCCGCACCTTGAAAACCCCGTCGGCGACCCGGTGGAGTTTCTGCCGCAGCTGAACGGCCGTGTCGATATCGCCTACTGCTGCCTGGGCACCACCATCAAACAGGCGGGGTCGGAACAGGCGTTCCGCGCGGTAGACCTGGACATGGTCGTGGCCTTTGCCAAACGCGCACGGGAGATGGGCGCACGGCACCTGATCGTGATCAGTGCTCTGGGAGCCGATCGCAGATCCTCGATTTTCTACAACCGGGTCAAAGGCGAGATGGAGTACGCATTGCGCGCACAAGACTGGCCGCAGCTGACTATTTGCCGCCCTTCGCTGTTGCTGGGTGATCGCACCGAACCGCGACTGGGCGAGAAAGTCGCTGGTCCGTTGTCTCGGCTGATCCCTGGCAAATACCATGGTATCGAAGCCTGCCAACTGGCACGCGCGATGTGGCGTCTGGCGCTGGAAGAGCAGGACGGGATCAGGATTGTCGAGTCGGATGAGCTGAGGAAGTTGGGCAAGTAACTTTATGGTGCCTGAGCGGGCCTCATCGCGGGCAAGCCCGCTCCCACAGGATTTTCAGCGATTACAAAATTTGTGTACGACACACAATCCTGTGGGAGCGAGCTTGCTCGCGATAGAGCGCGAAGCGCTCTCTTACAATCCACCCGTCGCCTGAAAACTCACCCCTATCACTGTCAGCAACGACAATGGCAACAGCAGCGTGTCGAGCAACGCACTGGCCGGCAGATCAACGCCCGGATAGCTCGGCGCTTCGGCGCCGAATCGGTCCATCGCACAGCACCCACCGTTCAACGCGTACACATCCAGGCGAGTCCCCGAGTACACCACCGGTGCCCCCGGCTTGGCCGCATCGAGGGTGCGCACAGTGGCGCACCCGGCCAATTGCAGCGCCAGCACTATCACCAGCAGCTTATTCATCGCTGGTCAGATGATGCTCGCCCCAGCGCGGCAACATGTCCTGAGGAATATTGAGCAGGTTAAGGATCCGCGCCACGACGAAATCGATCAGGTCGTCGATGGTTTGTGGCTGATGATAGAAGCCCGGTGATGCCGGCAGGATTGTCACGCCCATGTTCGACAACTTGAGCATGTTCTCCAGGTGAATGCTCGAATATGGCGCTTCACGGGGCACCAGAATCAACTGCCGACGCTCTTTCAGCGTCACGTCGGCGGCCCGTTCGATCAGGTTGTTGCAGGCGCCCGTGGCGATGGCCGACAACGTACCCGTGGAACACGGCACTACCACCATTGCCGCAGGGGAGCCGGAGCCCGAAGCCACCGGCGACATCCAGTCCTCCTTGCCGTACACCCGAATCTGCCCGGCGGCAGCCCCCGTGTATTCGGTGAGGAACGCCTGCATCATCTGCGGCTTGGCCGGCAGCGTGACGTCGGTTTCGGTGGCCATCACCAACTGCGCGGCCTTGGAAATCAGGAAATGCACTTCACGATCTTCCCGCACCAGGCAGTCGAGCAGACGCAAACCGTACTGGGCGCCTGAAGCGCCGGTCATTGCCAGGGTGATGCGGTCCGGGCCGTTGTTCATTTGAGTGCCTCGGCCAGTTTTCCATGCAGGCCGCCGAAGCCGCCGTTGCTCATGATCACTACGTGGGTACCGGGCTGGGCCTGGCTCTTCACGCGCTCGATGATGCCTTCCAGGGAATCGCTGACAATCGACGGCACGGTGCACAGCGCCGCGGTGCCCGCCAGATCCCAGCCGAGGTTGGCCGGTGCGTACCAGATCACCTGATCGGCATCGACCACGCTTTCCGGCAATCCGTCACGGTGCGCGCCAAGCTTCATGGAGTTGGAACGCGGCTCGATGATCGCAATCAACGGAGCATCACCGATGCGCTTGCGCAGCCCGTCGAGGGTGGTGGCGATGGCGGTCGGGTGGTGAGCGAAGTCGTCATAAATGGTGATACCACCCACTTCCGCGACTTTTTCCATCCGGCGCTTCACGCTTTTGAAAGCGCTCAACGCAGCGATGCCCATGGACGGCACCACACCGACGTGGCGTGCGGCAGCCAGGGTCGCCAGTGCGTTCGCGACGTTGTGCTGGCCAGTCATGTCCCACTCGACCACGCCCTGGGCGACGCCTTCGAACATCACCTCGAACTTCGAGCCGTCTTCACTGAGCAGCTTGACCTGCCACTGACCGCCAGCACCGGTGGTTTGCACCGGCGTCCAGCAGCCCATCTCGATAACACGCTGCAAGGCCGGCTCAGTGGTCGGATGAATCACCAGGCCTTCACTCGGGATGGTCCGCACCAAGTGATGGAACTGCCGCTCGATGGCCGGCAGGTCCGGGAAAATGTCCGCGTGATCGAATTCCAGGTTGTTCAGGATGGCCGTGCGCGGACGGTAGTGAACGAACTTGGAGCGTTTGTCGAAGAACGCGCTGTCGTACTCGTCGGCTTCGATGACGAAGAACGGCGTATCGCCCAGGCGCGCCGACACCGAGAAGTTTTGCGGCACGCCGCCGATCAGGAAACCCGGGGCCATGCCCGCGTGCTCCAGCACCCAGGCCAGCATGCTGCTGGTGGTGGTCTTGCCGTGCGTACCGGCAACCGCCAGCACCCAGCGACCTTGCAGCACATGATCGGCCAGCCATTGCGGGCCGGAGACGTAGGGCAGGCCTTTGTTAAGCACGTACTCCACAGCCGGGTTGCCCCGGGACATGGCGTTGCCGATCACCACCAGATCAGGGGCCGGATCGAGTTGCGCCGGATCGTAGCCTTGGGTCAATTCAATGCCCTGGGCTTGCAGCTGAGTGCTCATCGGCGGATAGACGTTGGCATCGGAACCCGTCACGTGATGGCCCAGCTCCTTGGCCAGAACCGCCATTGACCCCATGAAAGTGCCGCAGATACCAAGAATATGAATGTGCATAGTCGACCTCGTAAAACATGGCCGCAGGTTAGCTTAGGGAGGGGAAAATCGCACCTTGTGTTTCAGATCTGAAGGCGTCTTCGCGAGCAGGCTCGCCCTCACAAGGACTGCGCAGCCCCTGTGGGAGCGAGCCTGCTCGCGAAGGACGCGACGCGGTCTACCGGGCAATACCGTGTTTACGCAGCTTCCTGTAAAGCGTATTGCGGCTGACCCCCAACTGCTCCGCCGTGTTGGTCATGTGCCAGCGTGTCTGCTCCAGCGCCGTGAGCAACGCCAGCCGCTCGGCATCTTCCAGCGGATGCTCCGATACCTCTTCAATCGTCGACACCACCGGCCGCGCCAGGCGAATCATCGCCGGCAAATCCTCCAGGCCAATCCGCCCGTCCTCACACAGGGCGGTCAACGTACGCAGCACATTTCGCAACTGCCGCACGTTGCCCGGCCAGGCGAACCCCAATAAAGCCTCCCGCGCCGGCCCGTCGATCAACACGGTTTCTGCGCCCGCCTCCTCGGCCAGCAGAAAATCGAGCAGCCGGGATTTGTCGCTACGCTCGCGCAACGGCGGCAACGCGACTTCCAGCCCGTTGAGCCGGTAATACAAATCCTCACGGAAGCTGCCGTCCTGCACACGATCAAGCAAGTTACGGTGAGTGGCACTGATGATCCGCACGTTAACCGATTCCGGCTCGCCACCGATCGGCACCACTTGCCGGTCTTCCAGCACCCTCAGCAAGCGCGTCTGCATGGCCAGTGGCATGTCACCGATTTCATCGAGGAACAACGTCCCGCCATCGGCCTGTTGCAACTTGCCGCGCATGCCCTCCTTGCGCGCACCGGTAAAGCTGCCGCCGCGGTATCCGAACAGCTCGCTTTCGATCAGGCTTTCGGGAATGGCCGCGCAATTGAGGGCGACAAAGGCTTTCACTGCCCGCTGGCTGGCGTGGTGCACCGCTTTGGCAAAGGCCTCCTTGCCAGACCCGGTTTCGCCGTTGATCAGCAGCGGCACGTCGCGCTCATAGACGCGCAAGGCTTTGCGGAAATCCGCCTGCAACGTCGCGTCATCCAGGCAAATGCCCGACAGGCGCGGTGCTTGTACCACCTTGGCCGCCGGCACCATCGGAGTCGGCAGCGACCGCCGCGCCTCACCACGCAATACCGCGAACAGCTTGCGACCATCACGGGTGCGCAACGGCCAACTGGCGGCGGCATTGGTGCTCGCGCGACCGAGCAACTCATCGAGCGAGCAATCGAAAAACGCCTCCACCGGTTTACCCAGCAAGCCGCCGCGAATATGTCCCAGCAGGTTCAGCGCACTCTGGTTGACCGCACAAATGCGCCCTTCCCCGTCGAACGCCAGCAACCCTTCACTGAACAAACCGACGGACTCGGCCTGCAAGTGAAAACGCAGCAACCATTGATTGTCGAAGCAGCGCAGGAAGTAGCAGCTCTCGATCATCTTCGCCGACAGATTGACCAGGGCCATGGTGTGGAACTGACTTTGCCGCGACACATCGCGCCGCGCCGACGACACGTCGAGTACCGCCAGCAATTCGCCATGGGGATCGAAGACCGGGCTCGCCGAGCAGGTCAGGCCGGTGTGGCGACCGCGAAAGTGTTCGTCCTGATGGATGGTCAGCGACTGACGCTCCACCAGGCAGGTGCCGATGCCGTTGGTGCCTTCACAGGCTTCGCTCCAGTCGGCACCGAGCCAGAGGCCGGCGCGTTCGAAAATCTGCCGTTCGGCGGGCGCGGTAACGCAGTTGAGGATCACGCCGCGGGCGTCGGTCAGCAGCACCGCATGGCCGGCGCCGGAGAGTTGTTGATGCAGGCTGGTCATTTCATTGCCGGCGATGTGCAGAACCTGCTGCAAGCGTTCGCGGCTTTCCAGGACACGGCCATGTTCCAGCACCGTTGGCGCAATGCTCAGGGCCGGATCGAGGTGATAGTCCTCAAGGCAGCGCAGCCAGGAACGGGCGATGGACGGATCGCTGCCAGGACCGTGCAGGTGGGTCTTGCCCTGGGTCACCGTCAATACTTGCTGGGCATGGCGACTCAAATGGTTGTCGTGCATTTCTTATTATTCTCCCCGGGGCTCGGCGTCCCGTGCATGAGGTGATGCCGAGCATCCTCCAGCCCGGCCCGCATTGCAATGCCTGCAAGACCGGTTGGTCACAAGCTGTGCCAAAAAGGGTACAAAGTGTCACCAGAGCTGTACCGAAAGCGTCACAGGCGCTGCCCGCCCGTCCGACAAAAAACTCGCAAGGCCTTGATTTACCTGACATGCGAGGCACTGGCCCGGCCCTTGCTCTACGCTTAAAGCAAGCGCACATGCGCGACTCCCTATAAGCACAAAAGCAAGGAGAGACCACCATGCGTTACGCTCACCCCGGTACTGAAGGCGCTATCGTTTCGTTCAAAGCCAAATACGGTAACTACATCGGCGGCGAGTTCGTCGCGCCTGTCAAAGGTCAGTACTTCACCAATACCTCGCCAGTGAATGGCCAACCCATTGCCGAATTCCCCCGTTCCACGGCCGAAGACATCGACAAGGCCCTGGACGCTGCCCACGCGGCCGCCGATGCCTGGGGCGCCACGTCCGCCCAGGCGCGCTCACTGGTGCTGCTGAAAATCGCCGACCGCATCGAACAGAACCTCGAACTGCTGGCAATCACCGAATCCTGGGACAACGGCAAAGCCGTGCGTGAAACCCTCAACGCCGACATCCCGCTGGCCGCCGACCACTTCCGCTACTTCGCCGGTTGCATCCGTGCCCAGGAAGGCAGCGCCGCCGAGATTGATGGCAACACCGTGGCCTATCACATCCATGAACCGCTGGGCGTGGTCGGGCAGATCATTCCTTGGAACTTCCCGATCCTGATGGCCGCCTGGAAACTCGCCCCAGCCCTGGCCGCCGGTAACTGCGTGGTGCTCAAGCCTGCCGAGCAAACCCCGCTGGGCATCACCGTGCTGCTCGAACTGATCGGCGACCTGCTGCCACCGGGCGTGCTGAACATCGTGCAGGGTTTCGGCCGCGAAGCCGGCGAGGCCCTGGCCACCAGCAAACGCATCGCCAAGATCGCCTTCACCGGATCGACTCCGGTGGGCTCGCACATCATGAAATGCGCGGCGGAAAACATCATTCCGTCCACCGTGGAGCTGGGCGGCAAGTCGCCGAACATCTTCTTCGAAGACATCATGAAGGCCGAACCGTCGTTCATCGAGAAGGCCGCCGAAGGCCTGGTGCTGGCGTTCTTCAACCAGGGCGAAGTCTGCACCTGCCCTTCCCGCGCGCTGGTGCAAGAGTCGATCTACGACGAATTCATGCAAGTGGTGATGAAGAAGGTCCTGCAAATCAAACGTGGCGACCCGCTGGACACCGACACCATGGTCGGCGCCCAGGCGTCCGAACAGCAATTCGACAAAATCCTTTCGTACCTGGAAATCGCCAAGGGCGAAGGCGCCGAATTGCTGACCGGCGGCAAGGTGGAAAAACTCGAGGGCAACCTGGCGAGCGGGTATTACATCCAGCCGACGCTGCTCAAGGGCACCAACAAAATGCGCGTGTTCCAGGAAGAAATCTTTGGCCCGGTGGTGAGCATCACCACCTTCAAGGACGAAGCCGAAGCCCTGGCCATCGCCAACGACACCGAGTTCGGCCTGGGTGCCGGCCTCTGGACCCGCGACATCAACCGCGCCTACCGCATGGGCCGGGCGATCAAGGCCGGTCGTGTGTGGACCAACTGCTACCACCTGTACCCGGCGCATGCCGCGTTCGGTGGCTACAAGAAGTCCGGCGTCGGCCGTGAAACCCACAAGATGATGCTCGACCACTATCAGCAGACCAAAAACCTGCTGGTGAGTTACGACATCAATCCGCTGGGCTTCTTCTAAAAACCGGGGGCGACACAGGTAACTCTGTGTCGCCCTTCAAGCAGCCATCGCGAGCAAGTTCGCTCCCACAGTGGATTTGCAACCCACCAGAGATCCCTGTGGGAGCGAGCTTGCTCGCGATGGCGTCCTAAATGACTCAACACCCAACGCCTGGCCGCTCTGGCACGGGCCTTGCGTACCCGTTATTCAGGAATTTCACCCACCCGTCAGACCCGAAAGTCCAAAAAGATCGAACAATAAAAATTAGAGAGGACTTATGACTACTTCTTCCACACAGCTCAAACCCACACTCGGCACCCTGCATTTATGGGGCATTGCCGTCGGCCTGGTGATTTCCGGCGAGTACTTCGGCTGGAGTTACGGCTGGGGCACCGCAGGCACACTGGGTTTTCTCGTCACCGCGTTGATGGTGGCGACGATGTACACCTGCTTCATCTTCAGCTTCACCGAACTGACGACGGCGATCCCCCACGCTGGCGGGCCGTTTGCCTACAGCCGCCGGGCCTTTGGCGAGAAAGGCGGGTTGATCGCCGGCATCGCCACCCTGATCGAATTCGTCTTTGCGCCACCAGCCATCGCCATGGCCATCGGCGCCTACCTCAACGTGCAATACCCGGAGCTGGACCCGAAGATCGCCGCCGTTGGCGCCTATTTCGTGTTCATGGGCCTGAACATCCTCGGCGTCAGCATCGCGGCCACCTTCGAACTGGTGGTCACCGTGCTGGCAGTCGCTGAATTGCTGGTGTTCATGGGCGTGGTCGCCCCGGGCTTCAGCTTCAGCAACTTCGTACTCAATGGCTGGTCGGGTTCGAACGAGTTCACGATGGACTCGATTCCCGGGATCTTTGCGGCGATCCCCTTTGCGATCTGGTTCTTCCTCGCCATCGAAGGCGCGGCCATGGCCGCCGAGGAAGCCAAGGACCCGAAACGCACGATCCCCAGGGCCTACGTCAGCGGCATTCTGACCCTGGTGTTCCTGGCCATCGGCGTGATGGTGATGGCTGGCGGCGTCGGCGACTGGCGTCAGCTGTCGAACATCAACGATCCACTGCCCCAGGCGATGAAAGCCGTGGTCGGCAATAACTCGACCTGGATGCACATGCTGGTATGGATCGGCCTGTTCGGCCTGGTGGCGAGTTTCCACGGGATCATTCTTGGCTATTCACGGCAGTTCTTCGCCCTGGCTCGCGCCGGATACCTGCCCAAGGGGCTGGCCAAACTCTCGCGCTTCCAGACCCCGCATCGGGCGATCCTGGCCGGCGGCGTGATCGGCATCGCGGCGATCTACAGCGACGGCCTGGTCAACCTGCAAGGCATGACCCTGACGGCGGCGATGATCACCATGTCGGTATTCGGTGCCATCGTGATGTACATCATCAGTATGCTGAGCCTGTTCAAGCTGCGTAAGACCGAACCGAACCTGGAGCGCACCTTTCGCGCGCCGGGCTATCCGATCGTGCCGGGGATCGCGCTGTTTCTGGCGGTGGTGTGCCTGGTGGCGATGGCCTGGTTCAACACCGTGATCGGCCTGGTTTTCCTCGGTTTCATGGTTGCCGGTTACCTGTACTTCCAGTTGACCGCCAAGCAACGTTCCGAGGCTCCGGCAGACGCTATGCTCGAAAGTATATGAATGCACCGGTGCCGGGCCACGAGCCTGGCGCCTGCATTATTGAAGTGCACACCGATTCCCTGTGGGAGCGAGCCTGCTCGCGATTGCATCACCGCAGTGTAAATACCAGACCGAGTCGCCCGTATCGCGAGCAGGCTCGCTCCCACAAGGGTCGGTCGTGAACTGAAGACTTGTACATAACAGGAGGCCCCGCCCCATGGCCGTATATGCCCATTCCGTCGGCGCCCAGACCTATCGCTTCGACAGCCTCAAGGATGTGATGGCCAAGGCCAGCCCGGCGCGCTCCGGGGATTTTCTGGCCGGCGTCGCGGCCCTCAATGACGGCGAGCGCGTCGCGGCCCAGATGACTTTGGCCGACATTCCGCTATCCCACTTCCTGCAAGAAGTGTTGATTCCCTATGAGTCCGATGAAGTCACCCGACTGATCATCGATACCCACGACAAACAAGCCTTTGCGGTCGTCAGCCATCTCACCGTTGGCGGCTTTCGCGACTGGTTGCTCAGTGATGCCGCCGACGAACAGGTCCTGCGCGCCCTCGCCCCCGGCCTGACGCCGGAAATGGCCGCCGCCGTATCGAAGATCATGCGTGTGCAGGATCTGGTGCTGGTGGCGCAAAAAATCCGCGTGGTCACGCAGTTTCGAGGCACCCTGGGTCTGCGCGGTCGACTGTCCACTCGCCTGCAACCGAATCACCCCACCGACGAACCGGCCGGCATCGCCGCGAGCATTCTCGACGGCCTGCTGCACGGCAACGGCGATGCCATGATCGGCATCAACCCGGCCACCGACAGCATCGCCTCGATCTGCGCGATGCTGGAAATGCTCGACGCGATCATCCAGCGCTACGAAATCCCGACCCAGGCGTGCGTGCTGACCCACGTCACCACGTCGATCGAAGCGGTCAATCGCGGCGTCCCGCTGGACCTGGTGTTCCAATCGATCGCGGGCACCGAAGCAGCCAACGCCAGTTTCGGCATCAACCTCAGTATATTGCAGGAAGGTTACGACGCAGGATTGAGCCTCAATCGCGGCACACTCGGGCAAAACCTGATGTATTTCGAAACCGGCCAGGGCAGTGCCCTGTCGGCCAACGCCCACCATGGCGTCGATCAACAAACCTGCGAAACCCGCGCCTATGCCGTTGCGCGGCATTTCAAACCGTTCCTGGTGAATACCGTCGTCGGCTTCATCGGCCCGGAATACCTGTACAACGGCAAACAGATCATCCGCGCCGGCCTGGAAGACCACTTCTGCGGCAAATTGCTCGGTGTGCCCATGGGTTGCGACATCTGCTACACCAACCACGCCGAAGCTGACCAGGATGACATGGACACCCTGCTGACCCTGCTGGGCGTCGCCGGGATCAACTTCATCATGGGCATCCCCGGCTCCGACGACATCATGCTCAACTACCAGACCACCTCGTTCCACGATGCGCTCTACGCCCGACAGACCCTGGGCCTGAAGCCCGCACCGGAATTCGAACAGTGGCTGGCGAGAATGGGCATCTTTACTCAAGCCGATGGCAGGGTTCTCTTCGGCGACAGCCTGCCGCCGGCCTTCCGGCAGGCCTTGGCGCAACTGGGATGAGCATTGACATGGACAAACTACCCTTCGATCCACACAACCCATGGCTGGAACTGCGACGCCTGACGCCGGCGCGAATCGCACTGGGTCGCACCGGCACCAGCATTCCCACCCACGCGCAACTGGACTTCCAGTACGCCCACGCTCAGGCGCGGGATGCGGTGCACTTGCCGTTTGAGCATGCCTCCCTCAGCGCGCAATTGGCCGAACGTGATCGCGAGAGTCTTTTGCTGCACAGTGCGGCGCCGGATCGCAACACCTACCTGCAACGCCCCGACCTGGGGCGAAAACTAAGTGATGCCTCGGCGCAGACCCTGCGTGATTACGCGACAGCCCATCCGGGAGGCGTGGATCTGGTGATCGTGGTTGCCGACGGCCTGTCGGCACTGGCCGTTCATCGCCATACCCTGCCGTTTCTGGCGCGTTTCGAAGAGCAAATGGCTGGCGACAGCTGGACTGTTGCGCCAGTCATACTCGTGGAACAGGGCCGGGTGGCCGTCGCCGATGAGATCGGTGAGTTGCTTGGCGCAAAAATGACCGTGATCCTCATCGGCGAACGCCCTGGCCTCAGCTCTCCGGACAGCCTGGGTTTATATTTCACCTACAATCCCAAGGTCGGCCTTACCGATGCCTACCGTAATTGCATCTCCAATGTCCGGCTCGAAGGCCTGAGCTACGGCATGGCGGCACACCGTTTGCTGTACTTGATGCGCGAAGCCTGCCGGCGGCAGTTGTCAGGGGTGAACCTGAAGGACGAAGCGCAGGTTCAGACACTGGAATCGGACACGGGAGGCGACGTGAAAGGAAATTTCCTGCTCGGCCCGCCGAATGCTTGAACCGCTTGCGCATTGCACATTCGTACCAGTTTCAGGCAGGATCGTGGCGCGGCCGCCAAGGGTTTCCCATCGCCGTCAGAGACGTAAGACAGCCACTTGAAGACGAGACCTACCATGCGGATTATTCAAGCGACCCTCGAACACCTGGACCTGCTGACCCCGTTGTTCGTCAAATATCGCGAGTTTTATGGTTCCCTGCCGTATCCGGACTCGTCCCGGGCGTTCCTTGAAAAACGCCTGCGTCGCAAGGAGTCGGTGATCTACCTGGCGCTGTCCGATGACGACAGCAACAAACTGATGGGTTTCTGTCAGCTTTACCCGAGTTTCTCTTCGCTTTCGCTCAAACGTGTGTGGATCCTCAACGATATTTATGTCGCCGAGGACGCCCGCCGCCAGTTAGTGGCCGACAACCTGATCCGCACCGCAAAAAAAATGGCCAAGGAAACCAATGCCGTGCGCATGCGTGTTTCCACCAGCAGCAACAACGAAGTCGCGCAGAAAACCTACGAGTCCATCGGATTCAGGGAAGACACCGAATTCAAGAACTATGTGCTGCCGATCAGCGACGAACTCTGAATCAGCTGCACCCTGCTCGCGATGGCATCGATCGGATTACACTGGTCCAACGAAGCGTCGGCATCGCGAGCAGGTTCGCTCCCACCTGTTCGTTATCAAACATCAGCCCCGTGATGACATTCCCCGCTACAATCTCGACGCGAATTTCACCACTCGCCTCGTATAATCCCGATATTCCCGGCTTGTAAGAAAAACTACCCCTATCCGTAGTCTTACGCGAAGTCATCCGCACAGGCCTGCTGAGTCGGGCCGTCACCACAGGTGCTATCCATGGATTTCAACCCGATCGACATTGTCCTGCATCTCGACGTCTACCTCGACATGCTTGTAACCAACTACGGGGCATGGATCTACGCCATTCTGTTCATGGTGATCTTCTGTGAAACCGGCCTTGTGGTCATGCCCTTCCTGCCGGGCGACTCCCTGCTGTTCATTGCCGGCGCCGTGGCGGCCGGTGGCGGCATGGACCCGGTACTGCTCGGCGGCCTGCTGATGCTGGCAGCGATCCTGGGCGACAGTACCAACTACATCATCGGACGAACGGCGGGTGAAAAGCTGTTCAGCAATCCGGACTCGAAGATCTTCCGTCGTGACTACCTGCAACAAACCCACGATTTCTACGACAAGCACGGCGGCAAAACCGTGACCCTGGCGCGCTTCCTGCCGATCATCCGTACCTTTGCACCGTTCGTCGCCGGCGTGGGGAAAATGCCCTATCCGCGTTTCTTTGCATTCAGCGTGCTGGGCACCATCCTGTGGGTCGGCGGCCTGGTGACACTCGGTTACTTCTTCGGCAACGTGCCTTTCATCAAGAAGAACCTGTCACTACTGGTAGTCGGCATCATCCTGATCTCGCTGGTGCCGATGATCATCGGCATGGTGCGTAACCGCCTTGCCGGTTCGAACTCCAAAGCCGAATCGCGCTGACACGATGTGGTCCCTGAGCGCCTGGCGTCGTCGGCGCACCCTGGCAAAACACCCGATTGCCGATGACCTGTGGCAACGGGTGCGCCACCACCTGAGTTTTCTCGACGGCATCAGCGCCGCCGAAGACCAATGGCTGCGCGAAGCCTGTGTGCTGTTCCTCGAAGACAAGCACCTGAGCGCCCTGCCCGGTGTCGAACTGCATCAGGAACAACGCTTGCTGCTTGCAGCCCAGGCGCAATTGCCGCTGCTGCACCTCGGCGACCTGAACTGGTATCAGGGCTTCCACGAAATCATCCTCTACCCCGACGACTTCCTCAGCCCCCAGCGCTACCGCGATGCCAGCGGTGTCGAGCACGAATGGGACGGTGAACACAGCGGTGAAGCCTGGGAGCAAGGCCCGATCATCCTCGCCTGGCCCGGTGTAATGGCCAGTGGTGGCTGGGAAGGCTACAACCTGGTGATCCACGAATTGGCGCACAAGCTCGACATGCTCAACGGTGTAGCCAACGGCCTGCCGCCGTTGCATGCCGACATGCGCATCAGCGACTGGGCCAACGTCATGCAAGAGGCCTACGACGACCTCGACCGGCAACTGGAACGCAATCCCGACGCCGAAACCGCCATCGACCCCTATGCCGCCGAGAACCCTGCCGAATTCTTCGCCGTCACCAGCGAATACTTCTTCAGCGCCCCGGATTTGCTGCACGAGGCTTATCCACAGGTGTACCAGCAGTTGAAGCTGTTCTATCGCCAGGATCCACTCGCGAGATTAAAGCAACTTCAGGCGCATGACCCTGTCTATCAGGCACACCAGTAAGCGCCATACGACTTCTGGTCCATGGCGTCGACACAGGAATATGCCTATAATCGCCGCCACTTTTTGGTCAATCCGGCCAAGTGTTTTTGGTCAACTAACGGGGGCAACGCCCAATGAGCTACAGCAAGATTCCGGCTGGCAAAGACCTGCCGAACGACATCTACGTCGCGATCGAGATTCCGGCCAACCACGCGCCGATCAAATACGAAATCGACAAAGACAGCGATTGCCTGTTCGTTGACCGTTTCATGGCCACCCCAATGTTCTACCCGGCCAACTACGGTTACATCCCGAACACCCTGGCTGACGACGGTGATCCCCTCGACGTGCTGGTCGTAACCCCTTACCCGGTTGCTCCAGGTTCGGTTATCCGCGCCCGTCCGGTCGGCATCCTGAACATGACCGACGACGGCGGCGGCGATGCCAAAGTCATCGCAGTCCCACACGACAAGCTGTCCCAGCTGTACGTCGACGTGAAGGAATACACCGACCTGCCACCACTGCTGATCCAGCAGATCGAGCACTTCTTCGCGAACTACAAAGATCTCGAAAAAGGCAAATGGGTGAAGATCGAAGGCTGGGCCGGTGCAGACGCCGCCCGCGAAGCGATCACCAAGTCGGTTGCTGCCTACAAAGGCTAAGCCCGGCTGCAGGCTTTTAGCTGCTAGCGGCAAGAAAAACCCCGGGAGATCCGGGGTTTTTTATGGGCGCTTGATAAGCACGCCAAACACCCCGTTTAAACACGCCATCACATGGTTTTTGCTTGTTTAAAATTCCCCAAGAGCGTCTTACATCCGGTCGTAAATTTCCCGCGAAATTTGAACGAGGCGTTTATTCAAACCCTTGTTAGCCGCCAGTAGACTCGCGTTCATGAAAAAGAACACTAGCGGCTCACGCTTTAAAGCGCTCCTCGAAGCAGCGAACATCACGACCACCGGTTTTGCCGAATTCCTGGATACGGCTCCGCAAAATGTACATAACTGGTACACCCGCGGTGTGCCCGCCCATTGCATGGAAGAAGTCGCCCGAAAACTCTCGGTCAGCAGCGACTGGCTGAAAACCGGCGAAGGCTCGAAGGATGCCCAGCACCTGCGCCTGCTCGACGAAACCGGCAACACCTTCGATGCCCAGACTATTCGCGGTGTCTATACGGTCATCGAGCCTGTCGACGTCGAACTGCCATTCCTCAAGGAAGCTGTCACAGCCCCCGGTTCCAACAAAACCCACGTCATAGAAGACCCCGAGAAATCCATCCGCCTGCCCCGCAGCCACCTCGATTCCCTGGAAATCAACCACGCCGACGCCATCTGCGCCCTGATGAGCGGCAACAGCATGGGAGAGAAAATCGAAGACGGTTCGACCCTGGCAATTGACCGTGGCCTGACCCAGATTGTCGATGGCGAGATCTACGCCATCGAACATGACGGCATGCTGCGCATCAAGTACCTGCACCGAATGCCGGGCAATTCCCTGCGACTGCGCAGCCACAACCGCGCCGAATACCCGGATGAAATCTTCAGGGCCGCACAAATCGAAGAGCAGAACATCAGGGTGCTGGGCTGGGTGTTCTGGTGGTCGACCCTGAACAAACGACGGCCAACGGTGCCCTTTCTTTAAGCACTCAAGAACACCCATCGGCCGCCCACCCGGGTGGCCAAACGGCTCTGCCCGGCACTTCCCGCTGGGAATTTCCCTTAAACCTGCGTATGCTGCGCCCCACATTTGCGCATCGACCCGCCCTGCGGCTCAGATGCACTGGCCTGACAGATGACTTTCTCACCAGGTCCCACAGCCGGACGCAAGATCCGGGTGTACGTTTTGAAGGCTGGCGCGGTTTACCAAAAATGATCCAAGCCAGTCCCCGAGAAGCCGGCCACAAGCCGGCTTTTTAATGCCTGAAAAACGCGCAGAACGCAGGCCCGATACAAAACCTCTTCCTTGACCCACACCCAAGCACTGGGTTAGCCGCTCCTCCGTCGCTTCGGTTCCCGCTGCACAGGCGAGCAGTATCATAGTGTGCGTCTGCCGGACGGCGGAATTTATCACGCATGGACAAAACCCTTCGGCCGATCCCTGCAAGACGTTCAACTATACTCGGCCGCTGATCCGCGAAAACGCGGGAATCACAAGGAAGCGTCCATGTCTGTACCCACTTACGATCAGTTCATTGAACCCGTGCTGCGTTTTCTCGCCACCAAACCCGATGGTGCGCCAACCCGGGATGCCCAGGAAGCTGCTGCCAAGACGTTGCAACTGGCTGAAGAGCAACAAGAGGAGCTGATCGCCAGTGGTCAGGCCACCTATAAAAACCGGGCGGGCTGGGCGCACGATCGGCTCAAGCGTGCCGGCCTGTCCAGCAGTGCCAAGCGTGGCTACTGGAAACTGACAGACACGGGTGTGGCCTACGCGGAAAAACACCCGTCCCCCTTACCAGCCGAAGAAGTGGAACAATTGGCGATTGGTTACATGAATGTGAAGCTGAAAGTCGCCGCCGATGCCGCCCCATTGGATGACCAGCCTGCCGTTGAGCCCGACGTGAGCTCTGCCACCGCTAGCCCGGACGATCGACTTGCACAAGCGCTGCAGGAGTTGCGTGACGCCACGGCGGCCGACCTGTTGGATAACTTGCTGCAGGTCAGCCCTAACCGCTTTGAAGTGATTGTGCTGGATGTGCTTCATCGCCTGGGGTACGGCGCCAGCCGCAACGATCTGCAGCGTGTGGGCGGCTCTGGTGATGCCGGCATCGACGGCATTATCTCGCTCGACAAGCTGGGACTGGAAAAGGTTTACGTGCAAGCCAAGCGCTGGCAGAGCACGGTGGGCCGTCCTGAACTGCAGGCTTTTTATGGTGCGCTCGCGGGGCAAAAGGCCAAGCGCGGGGTGTTCATTACAACCTCTGGGTTTACCGTTCACGCGATCGACTTCGCCAGATCGGTGGAGGGCATCGTGCTGGTGGACGGCACGCGTC